>JBJKPV010000102.1:0-7213 GCA_046706015.1 Allostellaceae bacterium
TCGATCCCGACGCGACCAGCCAGCGCGAGCAACCGCCGCAGCCCCTCGCCCGTGAGCAGAATGAGAACATCGAGCCCGCCCGCCGCCATACGCTGGAGCCAGGCTTCGATCGGCGCCGAGTCCTCGGCGTCGAGGATCGCGACCATGGGGCAGCGCATTGTCTCCGCGCCTTGCGCCTCGAGCATCCGCGCGAAAACATCGAGCTCGCGGTTCTCCGGGACGACGATCCGCCGCCCCAGCAAGGGCTTCGCATCTTCCATGCCGGAAGGTTAGCATGAGCCCGCCCGGCAGCGTGATGAGAAGAGGAAATTGTGACGATCGAAATCAGAACCTTGTCCGAAAACGAGATCGAAGAGGCCGAGCGGCTGCGGCGTCTCGCCTTCGGCACGATGCTCGGTCTGCCCGATCCGCTGAGCTTTCGCGGCGACGCGGCGCTGCTGACGGGGCGCCGTTGGGCCTTTCCCGAGGGCGGCTTCGTCGCGGTCGAGGATGGCGCGCTCCTCGGCGTTGCCATGGCCAACAATTGGGGCAGCCTCGGCATATTCGGCCCGGTGGCCGTGCATCCGGAACAATGGCGCCGCGGCATCGCGCGCCTTCTGCTCGAGGCCACCATGCCGGTCTTCGCGCATTGGAACTGCCGCTTGGTCGGGCTCTTCACCTTTCCCGAAAGCGTCTCGCATGTCCGGCTTTACCAGTCTGCCGGCTTCTGGCCCCGTCATCTGACCGCGATCATGGCGCGCGCCGTGACCGCGCCCAGCCCGGTGCCCGACGCGCTCTCCTTTCTCGACAATCGCGGCGATCGCCGCGATCTGATCGAGCAATGCGCGGCGCTCAGCGATTCGATCTTCGCCGGGCTCGACCTCGCCCCCGAGATCGACATCGTGGTCGAGCACGGCTTGGGTGACGTGATCCTCATCGCCGAAGGATCGCATATCGCGGGCCTCGCCGTCTGTCACAGCGGCAAGGGCAGCGAAGCGGGCTCGGGATCGGCCTATGTGAAATTCGCCTGCGTGCGCTCCGGCTCGTCAGCGGCGCGGCGCCTGACGCGGCTCATCGATGCGTGCAGCGATTTCGCGCGCCGCCGTGGCGCGACGCAGCTCTCGGCGGGCGTCAATCTCGGCCGGCAGGATGCATATCGCCTGCTCCTCGAGCTGGGATTTCGTGCGAGCATGAACGGCGTCGCCATGCATCGGCCCTGGGTCGAAGCCTATGACCGGCCCGAGATCTTCGCCCTCGACGATTGGCGCTAAAGCGTAGCACAGCCAGCCAGGGGACCGGCGTCGTGCGAAGCGAAACGACAAAGCCGTAGCACAGCCGGCCCACACGGGGCTGGCGTCGTGCGAAGCAAAACAAAGAAGCCGTAGCACAGCCAGCCCAAAAGGGCTGGCGCCGTGCGAAGCAAACAAAACCCCACCGTTAGCGCAACACCGGCAACGCGGTCGAATATTTCACCTGCTTCAGGGCGAAGGAGGAGCGGATCGCGGCCACGCCCGGAACCTGTGTCAGATGATCGAGGAGGAAGCGCTCGTAAGCCGCGAGATCGGCGCAGACGACGCGGAGCAGATAATCGGCATCGCCGGTCATGAGATAGCATTCCATCACTTCGGGCCGGGTGAGGATTGCGCTCTCGAAGCGCCGCAGCACCTTCTCGATCTGGCGCTCGAGCGAGACATTAACGAAGACGCTCACCGGCAATCCGACGGCGGTCGGATCGAGCAAAGTCACATGCTTGCGGATGACGCCGCGCTCCTCGAGCGCCCGCACGCGGCGCAGGCACGGCGCCGGACTCAAGCCGACCGCTTCGCTGAGCTCGACATTGGCGATGCGCGCATTCTCCTGAAGGCGCGCGAGGATCTTGCGGTCGATTGCGTCGAGAGCCTCTTGGCGCAATTCACCGGCCGGTTTTCCCTCTACCACGCAATAATTCCCTTATTTTAGTATCGAATCGAGCCATCTTCGCAATCAGCGCCGGTGGGTTCAAGCCTATACTCGGGAGCCATGAGGACCCTCGCCCCGCTTCGCCCCGCGGCACGCCCAGAGCCCACCGCGCCGATCGCCGTACTTGAAGATCTGTCGCGGCGCGCGCTGTGGTTCTCGAGCTGGACCTTCCATCACGCCAATCACCTGCGCGCGAACCGCGGCGGACTCAAAGTCGGCGGCCATCAGGCGAGCTGTGCTTCGTCGGTGGGCCTCTTGGCCGCGCTTTACGGCCACGCGCTGCGCCCGCAAGACCGGATCGCGGTGAAGCCACACGCCGCGCCCGTGCTCCATGCGCTGATGTACCTGATGGGGCTGCAAAACCGCGACGCGCTGACCCGGTTTCGCGCGCTCGGCGGCGCGCAATCCTATCCCTCGCGCACCAAAGATCATGCCCCAATCGATTTCTCGACCGGGTCGGTGGGCTTGGGCGTCGGTGTCACACTCTTTGCCAGCCTCGTGCAGGACTATCTCGCCGCGCATCGCCTGTTGGACTCTTCGCCGGGCCGCATGATCGCGCTGATGGGCGATGCCGAGCTCGATGAAGGCAATGTCTTCGAAGCCTTGCTCGAAGGCTGGAAGCACGATGTGCGGAACCTGTGGTGGGTCATCGATTACAACCGCCACAGCCTCGATGGCGTAGTCTCGGATCGTCTCTTCCAGAAAATCCAATCCTTCTTCGCCACCGTCGGCTGGAACGTCGTCACCTTGAAATACGGCAAGCGCCTCGAAGCCGCCTTCGCCGACGAAGGCGGCGAGGCACTGCGCGACTGGATCGATAATTGCCCCAATGATCTCTATTCCGCGCTGACCTTCGAGGGCGGCGCCGGGTTCCGGCGCGAGATCGACGCCGCTGTGGGCAAGGAGCCGGGCATCGCGCGGATTCTGAGTGCGCATGACGATGCCGCGCTGCATCTTCTCATGACCAATCTTGGCGGCCATGACATCGCGACCATTGTCGGGGCCTTCGACCGCGCCGATGCCGATGACCGTCCGACCTGCTTCGTCGCCTATACGATCAAGGGTTGGGGCCTGCCCTTCGCCGGCCACAAAGACAATCACGCCGGCCTCATGACCGCAGCGCAGATGGCAACGTTCCAGGCCCAGCAGGGCATTGCCGAAGGCACGGAATGGGAGCGCTTCGCCGGGCTCGACGAGAAGGCGGCCAAGCGCCTGAGTGCCTTCCTCGATGATCTGCCGCGCCGCCTCGGCTTGCCGCGGCACGGCAAACCGGCGGCGCCGCTCGCCGTGCCATCGATCGCGCTCGCACCGAGCGAGCGTCTCTCGACCCAGGAAGGCTTCGGGCGGATCATGTTCGAGCTGGCGAAGTCGCAAAGCCCCCTTGCCGCGCGCATCGTCACCACCTCGCCCGACGTCACGGTGTCGACCAATCTCGGCGGCTGGGTCAATCAGGTCGGGCTCTTCGCGCGCGAGGCCCATGGCGACGTGTTCCGCGAGCGCAAGCTGCCGTCGCTGCAGAAATGGCTGCAATCGCCCGAGGGCCGCCATATCGAGCTCGGCATCGCCGAGAATAATCTGTTCCTGTTGCTCGCGGCAGCGGGCCTGGCCGAGCCGCTTTTCGGCGCGCGGCTTCTGCCCGTCGGCACGGTCTATGATCCGTTCATCGCGCGCGGCCTCGATGCGCTCAACTATGCCTGCTATCAGGCCGCGCGCTTTCTCCTCGTTGCCACGCCCTCGGGCATCAGCCTGGCGCCCGAAGGCGGCGCACATCAATCTTTGGTCTCGCCCTTGATCGGTCTCGGCCAGCCCGGCCTCACCCTGTTCGAGCCCGCTTTCGTCGACGAGCTTCACGCGATCATGAACTGGGCCTTCGACCATTTGCAGCGCGAGGACGGCGGCTCGGTCTATTTGCGGCTTTCGACCCGCGCCATCGCGCAACCGCGGCGCACGCTCGATCCCTCGCTCGCGATCGCAGGCGGGTATTGGCTGCGCGCGCCCGACCCGCATGCCAGCATCGCCATCGCCGCGAGCGGCGCCGTGCTGCCGGAAGCGATCGAGGCCGTGGCGCGTCTCGGCGCGCGGCACAAGGGCATCGGTCTCTTGAACGTAACCTCGGCGGATCTCTTGCATCGTGGCTGGACCGAAAAGCCCGGCGCGTCCGTGATCGACCGGCTGTTCGCGCCGCTCGCGCGCGATGCAGCGATCGTCACGGTGACGGACGGCCATCCCGCGATGCTGTCCTGGCTCGGCGCCGTGCGCGGTCGCGCAGCGCCCCTGGGCGTTTCGCGCTTCGGCCAGTCGGGCGACATTCCCGATCTCTATGCCGCTTACGGCATCGACGCCGACGCGATCGAGGCGGCGGCGGAGCAGGCGCTCAGACGATAAAGCCGCTCACGCCGGTGGAGCAGTGAGCGGCCTAGCCGAGCTCAGTGGTTCTTGCCCTTGATTTCCTGCGCCGAATTGATCACCGCGTGCAGGTTGCGGGCATAATCGACCGCGCCGGACAAGGGCATGTCGTAGGCGACGCGGGTGAACTCCTTGACGCCGCGGATCGCGATCGGCGGCGCCTTGAGGATCGTGCCGGTCAGGTTGTCGACGAATTGATCGAGCTGCGCCGCCGGCACCACCTCGGTGACGATGCCGAAAGTCGCCGCGCGCTCGGCCGTGATCACCGCCTGCGACCACACCATATAGGTCATGCCCTTGCGCGTGACGCGGTCGATGAAGGACGACATCACCATGCCCGGCAGAATGTTGTGCGCCATCTCGGGCACCTGGAAAGAGGCCGCGTCGCTCGCGATCGTCACGTCGCAGCCGGCGGCGATGGCGCAGCCGAAGCCGAGCGCCTTACCCTGCACCACCGCGATCACCGGAATCGGCGAGGCACGCATCGCGCTGTAGGCGTCGAAGACGATGTCGCTGAAATCGCGGCGCGTGTAAGCAGTCGGCTCGCTGGTCGGACGCGCCCCGCCCATGCCGGCGCGGCCGATGCAGAACTCCTTCCCTGCGCCACGCAGCACAACGATCTGCGAGGTCTTGGGCGCCTCGCGGATAATGCTCGTCAACTCGACCACCATCGGATCGGTCATGCCGTTGCCCTGCTCCGGCCGGTTGATGGTGACGCGCAGAATGGCGCCGTCTTGCTGGGTCAGGATCTCGTTGCTCATGGTCTCTCCTCGTGTTTTCTCGATGATCGAATTTCGCGCGCGGCCGGGGTTTGCTTCGCCGCTCCGCTCCTCGCAATGACAACCCTAATTCTTCTGCTCCCGCTCCGCGCCCGGTGTCGATAGGAGCGCCCATTGGCCCTCCTTCATACGTCCGAGGACGCCTTCCTCGCGCAGCGCGTCGAGCGCCAGCGCCACTTCGCGCCCGTCCTTGCTGCCGAGCGCCGCCATCAACTGGCCGAAATAGAGCGGTCCCGCCTCGAGCGCCTGGCGCGCGGTCTGATAGCGCGCAGGCTCGGTCGAGACCCTGAATCCGTAGGCACGGCGGGATTCGAAATCCACGCGCTGCTTCGGCAGCATCGTCACGTCGAAGCCGATCTTCGCCACGGTGCTGTCCTCCGCCGCGGTCGGATCGGTGTAATAGCCGGGATAGCCGGTCAGGATCATCACGTCGCGATCGGGGCGCATGCGCGTCGACATCGCCCATTCAACCTCGTGATCGTCGAACACGTCGATATCGTCGTCGACGATGATGATGTTGCGGATGCCGGAGAGCGTCGCCAGCGCCGAGATCGCGGCCCGCGCCTGCCCCGGCGGCGGATTGCGCAGGGCGACGCGCATATGAACACGCCCGCCGGCCGCGAGCACGGGATTGATCGCGACCGGCTCGATCCGCGCCGTGCGCAAGAGCCGCAGCGCCTGCGCCTCGGCATGGACCGAGGCGAGATTGGCGGAATCGGCGCGACCTGACTCACGGCCGCTATGCAGCACCGATTGATAGATCGCGTCCTTCCTCTGCGTGATCGCGGTGACGTGGAAGACGGGATCGATATGGACGGGCCCGTAGAAACCCCAGAACTCGCCATAAGGACCTTCGAGCTCGGTATAGCCGTGCTTGTGGAAATAGCCCTCGACGATGATCTCGGCATCGGCCGGCGCCAGCACGCCGTTTGTTAATCCCCGTACCATCGGCACGGGTTCGCCCCGCAGCGTGCCGACGAGCCCGAACTCATCGACCGGGACTCGCGACGTCGCGGCGAGGAAATCGAGCGGATGCGAGCCGATGGCGAAGCTCACCGGCAGCGTTTCGCCGCGCTCGACGCAGCCGATATAGGCGGCCTTCAGATCCGACGGCGCGGTGAGGTTGGCGCGCAGCGTGTTCTTGCCGCGCAGCATCAGCCTGCGGCAGCCGACATTGGTCTTGCCCGTGGCCGGATTGACCGAATAGTCGATCGCCGAGGAGATATAGGTCCCGCCGTCACATTCATGCTGCGGATGGAAGGGCAAGGTCGTGAGGTCGACCTGATCGCCGGTGCGCACCACCTCGTGCACCGGCGCATCGGCCGAAGGAATCTCGACCACCGGCTGCGCCTTGCCGAGCCGCCGGTTCATCTCGTTGCCGATCTCGCTCGGCGCGACGCCGAAAGCGGCCGCGACGCGCTTGCGGCTGCCCGACACCGCCGCGATCACCTCGTATTGCTCGGCGCCGGCACGATTGAAGAGCACGGCCTTGGGCGTCTTCTCGATGATCCCGCTCATCTCGGCGAGCGCGACCGGCTCGTCGTGAATCTCGACCTCGCCGATCTCGACGAGCTTCTTGACGAAGGGCCGCAGGCGGAATTTTTCGAAATCGACGCCGGCGCGCGAACCAGGGGTTCTCGCATCCATGATTGAGCTCCTCCCGAAATCTTGGGCCGAAATCTTGGGACGGAATGTAGCGGATGGCACCGGACCGGGCTATGCAAATCCCGAGGGACCGCCCATCCTTGCGGAGTTAACTATTGTGGGCCGCCGGCAAAATCCGAATAATGGCGCCGGCGGCCAGCGCGATGCGCGCCGCACATCAATGGGAGGACGGACGTGGCTACGAATTACGATGGCGGCGAAGCAATCATGGAGGCGTTCCGCAGCCTCGGTGTCGACCACATCATGTCATCGCCGGGATCGGAATGGTCGCCCGTTTGGGAGGCGCTCGCGCGCCAGAAGACGGGCAATCGGCCCGGACCCGATTTCATCGAATGCTGGCACGAGACGCTCGCCGTCAACATGGCGATGGGATACACGCAATACACGGGAAAGATGCAGGCCGTGCTCCTCCACGCCGGCGTCGG
>JBJKPV010000103.1:0-11316 GCA_046706015.1 Allostellaceae bacterium
GTGCAGGCCGACACGCGCGCGGGCTGGAACGCGCTGTGGCTGTCGTCGCCCGAATTCATGAACGACTAGACCGAAGCCTGTCGGACCGGGAGGTTCCATGCGCCGCCGCCACTTCTTGCAAGCCACCGCCATCGCCATGGCGGCGCCGCCGATCGGCCGCTTATGGGCCGCGCCCGTCACCGGCGGTCCCAAATTTCTCCTGGTGTTCCTCCGCGGCGCCTACGACGCCGGCAATCTCCTCGTTCCCTATGCGAACGACTTCTATTTCCAATCGCGTCCGACGATCGCCGTGCCGAAGCCGGGCAGCGGACCGAGCGGCGCCATCGCCCTCGACGGCGATTGGGCGCTGCATCCGGCGCTGCGCGCAAGCATGCTGCCGCTATGGCAGGCCGGGCAGCTTGCCTTCGTCCCCTTTGCCGGCACGCGCGACATGTCGCGCAGCCATTTCGAGACGCAGGATCACATCGAGCTCGGCCAGGGCGCGCGGACGCGCGACTACATTGACGGATTTCTCAATCGCCTGGTGAAGCAGCTCGGCGGGCGCGCGCGGCCGATGGCCATTTAGGCGACGCAGCCGCTCTCGATGCGCGGAGCGGAACGCATACCGAATGAAAGCCTGGCACAAGCCCCGCGCGTGAGCATCGATCCGCGGCAGCAAGCCCTGCTCGAACACATGTGGAGCCAAACCCCGCAGCGCGCATCGGTGCGCGAGGGTTTCGCCGCGCAAGCCGCCGTCATGCGCGATATCAGCGCTTCGGATTGGCAGGCCGAGATGGTGGCTGCGAGCCGCGGCGCTGTCGCGCCGCGCGGCTTCGTCGCGGAAGCCGCGCGGATCGGCGCGCTGATGGCCGCGCCCGGCCGCGATGGCTTCGATGTCGGATTTATCGATGTCGGTGGCTGGGACACGCATGTCAATGAGGCCGCGGCCAACGGCGCCGAAGGCCAGCTCGCTGGCAAGCTCGAAGCGCTCGGCGCAGGGCTCGCCGCGCTCGCCCGCGCGATGGCGCCGGCTTGGCGCGACACCACCGTCGTCGTCTTGAGCGAGTTCGGTCGGACCTTCCGCGAGAACGGCAACCGCGGCACCGATCACGGTCACGGCAGCGTCTATTGGGTCCTCGGCGGCGCCGTTCGCGGCAGGCGGATCGCCGGCGCGCAGGTGGCGCTATCGCCCACAACCCTCAATCAAAACCGCGACTATCCTGTGCTTACCGATTATCGCGATCTGCTTGCGGGCGTGTTCCGCCGCATCTGGGGCCTGAAGCCGCCGCGGCTTCAGGCCGTCTTTCCTCATAGCCAGCCGGTCGATTTGCGGCTGGTCTAACGCCGCGAAGCGGATGCCAATTCTGCGCGCGATTGGACCGCCTCGGATGCCTGCCTTGGCGCGATGGTCCGACGGGCGCGCCATGCGACCTCAACGCTTGCCGCGCAAACTCATGATATAGGCGATGACGTCCGCCGCCTCGGCCTGGCTCAGCACCAGGGTCGGCATGGTCGGATGCGGATTGGTGAGCCAGACATTGAGCCCGACCGGATTGGTCTGCTTCATATTGGCGATCGCTTGGAAATCCGGCGCGTTGGCGAAGCGCAGCGGCGATCCCTGGTCGCGCGCCACCACATGGCAGGGCCGGCAATTGTCGAGCGCGAAGTCGTGCCCGCGCTTAGGATCGCCCGGCATCGTCTGCTGCGCGCCGAAAGCGCCGCCGGCGACGATCGGCGCCGGCGGTGCCGCGCTTGGCTGCGGCGCCGGCTGTTCTGGCGGCGCCGGCAGCCTTCGCTGATCCGTCTGCGCGGCGCCCGGCCGCGCCGAGACCGGACCCGTGCTGCGCGAGGCCGCGATGTCCTGCTCGACACCGCGCGATGCCGATGCCGCCGGGCCGCTGGTCGAGGCCGAGCACGCCGCCACCATCCCCGCCAACCCCGCCGCTAGAAACGTCGCCCTCATACTCATCGACACGACCCCCGACTTGCCACGCGCTGATGCGCCATTCGCATCGCCCTCGACTATAGCGGATCGGCGCGCGGCCCTCGCTGTCGCGCTCGCGAAATCGCAGCGCGCCGGGCCCGCCGGTGCTAGACTCGATCATACCGCATCGGCACCGGGGAGGCAGCGATGAGCGATGTCGCAGGAACGGTTCGTGCCCTTTATGGGGACCGCGGCGATACCATGAGCCGCATCGAGGCCGAGCTCCGGTCCACCGGCGTCGATCCGATGGCGCCGCGCTACCAGGATTACTACCCCTTCGATCAGCTCCACGGCGTCGGCATCGCCGCCACAGCCGATCACGCCGAGCGCGCGGGGTTGAAGCCCGGGATGCGCGTGCTCGATCTCGGCTGCGGCATCGGCGGCTGCTCACGCTATCTGACGGCCGAGCGGCAATGCCGCGTCACCGGGCTCGATCTGACGCCCGAATTCATCGCCGTCGCGCGCGAGCTGACGCGGCGTTGCGGCCTCGGCGACGCGATCCGGTTCCATGAGGGCAACGCGCTCGATCTGCCTTTCGGCGACGCGAGCTTCGATCATGTCTGGTGCCACAACGTCACCATGAACATTCCCGACAAGAAGAAGCTCGCTGCCGAGGTCGCGCGCGTCTTGAAGCCGGGCGGGCGCTTTTCCTGCGTCGAGATTGCGCAAGGCCTCGCCGGCGCGCCGAGCTTTCCGCTGCCCTGGGCGATGGATCCGTCGGCGAGCTTTCTTGCCACGCCGCAAGAGATGCGCGCGGCGCTTGAGAGCGGCGGCTTGCGCATCATCGAGCAGACCGACATCACGCCGGCGAGCATCGCCTATGCCAAGGAGACGGCCGAGCGCGCGGCGCGGGGCGAGCGCTCGCGCTTGCGCAACGGGATCGTCATCGGCGGCGATTTCATGCCGCGGGCGCGCAATTCATCGCTCGGCCTGTTGCAGGGCACCTTGCTCGATCAGTTCATCCTGGCCGAGCGGGCGTGAGGGCGAGGTGAGGCGTCCGGGCCGCGCGCGATGAGCGACGATCGAGCCGGGCTGCCGCCCCACGCCTTCGTCAAGGAGGACACGGCACCCGACCGGCTCTTTTATGCCGAGCCGCGCTTCGTCACCCATATCGACGAGCGCGCGATCGCCGCCGTGACCGGGCTTTACCGCGAGATCTTTCCCGCCGGCGGCGCGCTCCTCGATCTGATGGGAAGCTGGATCTCGCACCTGCCGTCCGAGATCACTTACGCCCATGTCTTCGGCCACGGCATGAACGAGGCGGAGCTCGCCGCCAATCCGCGCTATACGAGCTGGTTCGTCCACGATCTGAACGCCGATCCGATCTTGAAGCTGCCCGACACCACGCTCGACGGCGCCGCGATCTGCGTCTCGATCCAATATCTCGAGCGCCCGGTCGCGGTGTTGCGCGAGGTCGCGCGCTGCTTGAAGCCGGGCGCCGCGCTCGCGATCACCTTTTCCAATCGCTGCTTTCCGACCAAGGCGATGGCGATCTGGCTCGGCCTGCCGATGGATCAGCACACGCGGCTTGTCGGGCTTTATCTCGAAGAAGCGGGCTTTGCGTCGATCGAGCCGCGCACGCTCATCCCCGAAGGGCTCGATCACGATCCGCTCTGGGCGGTGATCGGGCGCAAGTAGCGCGGCAGGGTGCCCCGCCTCAGCCGAGGCGGTCGGTCTCCGCCGCGCCGCCCACGGTCACGTCCAGATCTTTGACGATGCCGGTGGCCAGCGGATAGACCCAGCCATGGATCTTGAGCGCTTGGCCGCGCTGCCACGCATCCTGCACGATCACGTCGACGGCGACGTTCTTCACCTGGCGGATGACGTTCAATTCGCACAGCCGCTCGAGCCGCGCCCGCGGATCGCCGATCGCCTCGAGCGCGTCTTTATGCGCGCGATAGACCTCGCGCACCGGATGGAGCCAGTGATCGACCAGCCCGCGCCTCGCGCCGTCGACCGCCGCGGCGATGCCGCCGCAGCCGTAATGGCCGACCACGATCACATGCTTCACCTTCAGCACCTCGACCGCGAATTGCAGCACCGAGAGGTAATTGGCGTCCTGCGGCGGCGCGAGATTGGCGACGTTACGATGGACGAACATCTCGCCGGGATCGAGATCGACGATCTGATTGGCCGGCACGCGGCTGTCGGCGCAGCCGATCCAGAGATAGTCGGGCGCCTGCTGGCGCTCGAGCCGCTTGAAGAAATCCTTGTCGCCCGCGACCATTCTTTGGGCCCAGGCGCGGTTATTGGCTTTCAGATCATCGAGCATCGGAGAGCCATAGAAGGTCCGGCGCTGCCCGGCAAGAGCGGCGTCGCCTCGAGCCCGCGGCTTCGATAGACTGGCGGCAAGGCTCGTGCGCGCGCGAAGCGGAAGGTGAGGGGCTCCATGTTTACGCTCTCGGTTTCGGTCGACGTCAATCCTTCTGGGGCCACGCCCGTCCTCGCCACGCATCAGGTCTGGCGCGGCCTCGTCATGAAGGCGGAAAACGCCGTGCTCTTCGTGCCGCGCATGAAGAGCTGCGAGGTCTTGGAGCGCGACGCGAACGGGCTCTTGCGCGAGGTCGCCATCGGCGATGAGCGCTTCCGCGAGAAGATCACCTTTACGCCCGAAGTCGAGGTGCTGTTCGAGCGCGTCGGCAATGAGGCGAATGCCGGCTGGATCACCAATGTCATCAGCGAGAGCGCGCACGGCCTCCTCCTCACCTTCACTTTTGCCGTGAACCTGCCAGGGGTCGCGCCGGGCACGCCCGAAGAGCGCGAGCACGGCCTTGCCATGCGCGGCTCTTATGTCGGCGCGGTCGAGGCGACGTTGCGGCGCGTGCGCGAGCTGGTGGCGGCGGGGCAGATCTAGCGTTGCATCGCCGGCGAAACCCGCGACATTGACCTGGATCAACCGAAGCGGCCGAATTTCTGCAATTCTACGATGCCGGGTCGGCGGCCCGGCATCGATGACTATATTTAGCTTTAGGTGATCGCAAGGCGCCGAATGGCGCCCGCGCCGGGCTCTGCGTCAGAGGTGGGTGTCGACACCGATGCGGATATGAACGGGCAATCGAGACACGGATCGTCGCGCCTGCGCCAGCTCGTTCGCGGCATGGATTTCGTTTCCCGCAAGCTGCTCGGGATCATCGAGTTCGATTCGAGCGAGGATTGTCTCCTGCGCATCGCGCTTCATCGCGCCGATCGCGAGATCGGCCTGGCCGAAAGCGCGCTTATTCGCGCCGGCGACCCAGTCATGGAACTGCATCTCTGGAACGAGCATCTGCGCGTGCCCGAGACCGGGCCCGATCTGCGTTGGGCGGCAACGTCGCGGCGGCGCTTCGACCGCTCGCTGCAAATTCTCGCCGCGCATCTGGAGGAGGACCCGAAGCTCGGCGCGGTTCGCGCCGTGATGATCGCGCCGGCGCTGACCGGGCGTCAGCAGCGCAAGGACCGCCGCTATATGCGCTATCTGCTGCGCGCCGATTGGAGCGCCGTGCCGCGGCGGACCGGCACGCTGCGCCGCCTGCATCAGCTGATCGACGATTTCTGGCTGTGGCTTCTGGGCCGTGCCTTCAATCCGCGCAACACGAAATCCACCGGGTTTCTGCGCCACCGCGAGGAATTCTGGATCTCGCGCGAGCGCTTTCTCGCGACCTATCGCGCGCGGCGCGGCGGCGGAAGCCTTCCCTCGGCCAAGGCGGCGCGAGCGATCCCCGCCGGTGGAGCAGGGGATCGCGAAAGAAAGCGCTAGCGATCCCCGCCGGTCCCTTCGACAGGCTCAGGAGCAGGGGATCGCAAAAGAAAGTTCTAAGCGGCGTTCAGGACGCGGCGCGCGACCGGCTGCGGCAGGATCGCGCCCGGCGGCGCATCGAGCGTCTCGATGCTCATCTCGCCGCTCGAAGCATTGGCGATCATGACCATCACGGTCATGCTGTTGAGCACGGGCTCGACCAGATCGGCGCTGCCGCGGAACGTGCCCTCCTGGAAGCGGCTGACGATCTGGCGGCGCAGCGCGTTATTGGCCTCGGGCGCGAGCGCGGGCGCCTCGGTGATCGATTCGTTCCGCGCTTTCCCTTTGAGGTCGGGGCTCAGCCATTGATTGGCGACGCCGAGGATCGCGCTCGGCGCCTCGCTCGCGCGATGGATGCGGCGCATCCGGCCGAAGGCCTCGATGACGCAGCCCTCATCGGGCGCGATACCGGAGAGGGCGAAGAGCGCGGGCGCCGCGAGCGCCACCTCCGTGTCGGCGAGCATCGCCACCGCGGCATCGTAATCGGGCGCGGTCTCGAAGACGCGGCGCAGCAGATGGCTCGCCAAAATCGTGTCGCTCGCGGCGAAAAGCCGCAGCCGCGTGATCATGTCGTCGAGCGGCGCGAAGCCGGTGATCGGAACCCGCGGCGCCTGGTTGATCGCGGCGCTGAAGCGCCCCGGCGCCATGGCGTTGACGACGCCGGCATAGCCGGGCCAGGTCGCGTTGTAGAAGGCGCCGTGCGGCGTGGTGTGACGCGCGACCACGGCATGCTTGCCCATGCCGGCGAGGCCCCAATCGAGCACGCGGATCATGCGCGCGCCGCTGCCCGACGGATCGGGCCCGACGCTGGTCGAGCAGGACCATTCATAGACCGCGTTGAGGAAGAATGCGCCCGGCCGCCCGAGCAGCCCGGCGACGTGGCGGATTTCCTCGAGATAGGGGCTGACCTGACGCGCCAGCCAGGCGCAGGAGATCTTGTCGACCCAGCCCGTGACATAAGGCAGCAGGAAATGGCTGCGCCGGCTCAGCGCGGCGCGGACCAGCGCCTCCATGCGCTCGAGATCGTGGCGGCACATCGCCGCGCTCGCATGCGCATCGACATCGAGCAAAGGGATTTCCGCGATCGATCCGCGGTGCAACCTATGAGTCATGGAGATGGAACGCCCGGCCCCAGCATTGAGTTCACGCTTCGCCCGCCGCTGCGACGGCGCAAGAACTCCCGTCTTCTGCTGGAAAGGCGGCGGGACCCTAGCCGACGATGCAGCTTGCGGCAAGCCGTCCCCGCCGCGTCACGAGCATGGGCGAGTCGTCCTTTCCGAAGGATTAAAGGCTTGTCACGCAGCCACAGCTAACCAAGTCCGGCGCGGCGGAACCCTTCGACATAGTGTTCGCGCTCGGCCTCTTCTTTGATCGGCATCTCCTTGGCGATCCAGTCGAGCGAGACATGAGGCTGGACGCGGCGCAGCTCCTCCAAGGCGCGCGCGGCGGTCTCGGTCTCGTCGGCCATGCCCGCGGCGGCGGTGAGCACGCGATGGCCGCCGACGAAATCGCCGCGCAGCCGCACCGCCTCGCGCGCCAGCGCGATCGCGGCGGCGTAGTTCCGGCCGACGAATTGCGCATAAGCGGTGATGCCGCAAAAGATCGGCGAGAGCGGATCGCGCGGGCTCAGGCGCAGCGCGCGCTGCCCGGCGACCGTCGCTTCCTCCGCGCGTCCGCAATAGGCGAGCGCCAGGCCATAGAAGCCTTGCGCCAGCGAGAAATTCGGGTTGAGCCGCAGCGCCAGCTCGAACTCGGCCAGCGAATCGGCGAAGCGCCGCTGAAAGAGATAAGCGCAGGCGAGCGCGTGATGCGCCCAGGGATCCTCGCCATCGGCGCGGATCGCCGCGAGCGCCGCGCGCTCGGCTGCGGGCGAAACGCCTGCCATGTCGCTCCAGCCATTATGGGCGCCGAAGGTGTAGCTGAACGACAGCACGCCGAAGGCCTGGCCGTAATTCGGATCGATGCTGATCGCCTTCTCCAGCAGCGCCTGGGCCACGACGTTGTCCTGTCGCGTCACGCGCCAGTAATGCGACAAGGCGCGCATCACCAGGTCCCACGCATCCATACTGTCCGGCGGCTTGCGCTGCGCGTGGAAATTCTCCGCGGCGTAGAGCTGCGGCTCGATCGCGGCGACGATCGCCTCGGTGATCTCGTCCTGCACCGCGAACACATCGGCAAGGCTGCGGTCATAGCGCTCGGCCCAGAGATGGCTGCCGGTCGCGACGTCGTTGAGCTGCGCCGTGATGCGCACGCGCTCGCCGCCCTTGCGCACGCTGCCCTCGACCACATAGCCGACGCCGAGCTCTTCGGCGATCTGCTTCATATGGACGGATTTGCCTTTGTAGATAAAGGACGAGTTGCGCGCGATGACGAAGAACCAGCGCAGCTTCGAGAGCGCGGTGATGATGTCCTCGCTGATCCCGTCGGAGAAATATTCCTGCTCGGGATCGCCGCTCATATTGACGAAGGGCAGCACAGCGATCGCGGGCCGGTCGGGCAGCGGCAGGGCAGGGCGCGCCGGTGCTTCGGCCGGTTCCGCCGCCGGCTCGGTATCGCCCGCGCCCGTGCGTAGCTCGCCGATAAAGCGGAAGCCCTTGCGCGCGACGGTGCGGATGAGGCGCTGCTCCTCGCCGCTGTCGGAGAGCGCCTTGCGCGCGGCGTTGATGCGGCTGGTGAGCGTCGATTCCGAGACGATCCGCCCGCCCCAGACCGCGGCGAAGAGTTCGTCCTTGCTGACGACGCGGTCGCGATTCCCGATCAGGAAGACGAGCAGATCGAAGACCTGCGGCTCGACCGCGACCGGCTCGGCGCCGCGGCGCAGCTCGCGCCGATCCGTATCGAGAACATGATCCCCAAAGAGAAACCGCACGGGTCCCACTCGCCCCCTCGGCGGCCCAGCCGCGCCGGGCCGATAATCAAGCGCATCTCAAGGACAAATCAAGCGGGGCTCAAAGTCTTTCCCGCCTTCTCGCGACAATGTGCACCGATGGCGGCCGCGATCCCCGCGGCCCATCGAAGACGAAAGCGAGAGGAAGATGCCCCGCTCAACCCTGATGCAAGTCGCGCCGGCCGGCACGGCTCCGCCCCCGCCCGATTTCGCGGCCCTGAAGCAACGCCAGCAGGCCGCCTGGTCGTCGGGCGACTATGCGATCATCGGCACCACCTTGCAGATCGTCGCCGAGGATCTATGCGAATCGCTCGATCTGCGATCCGGCTCGCGCGTGCTCGACGTCGCCGCCGGTAACGGCGTCGCCACCCTTGCCGCCGCGCGGCGCTGGTGCGACGTGGTCTCGACCGATTACGTGCCTAGCCTCTTGGCGCGCGGCCGCGCCCGCGCCGCGGCCGAGGGCCTGGAGGCCGAGTTCCAAGAGGCTGACGCCGAGGCGCTCCCTTTCGCCGAGGGCGAATTCGACACGGTGCTCTCGACCTTCGGCGTGATGTTCACGCCCGACCAGGGCAAGGCCGCGTCCGAGCTTCTGCGCGTCTGCAAGCCCGAGGGCCGGATCGGCCTCGCCAATTGGACGCCGGAGGGTTTCATCGGCCAGCTCTTCAAAATTCTCGGGTCCTATTTGCCGCCGCCTTCGGGCGTTCGCTCGCCCATGCTCTGGGGCACGCGCGAGCGCTTGGCCGAGCTTTTCGGCGCGGGCGTCAGCGAGATCCGCATCAAGCCGCGCTATTTCAATTTCCGCTACCGCTCGCCGCGGCATTTCATCGATCTCTTCAAGACCTATTACGGGCCGATGCTCAAGGCCTTCGCCGCGCTCGAGGAAGGCCAGCGCGGCTGCCTCGCCGCCGATCTCGAGGCGCTGATCAACCGGCTCAACCGCGCCGATGACGGCACCATGCTGGTGCCGGGCGAATATTCGGAGGTCGTCATCACCAAGAAGCCGGGCGACGCCAAGACGCGCGGCTTCGCCCCCGCGCGGGCCTGAAGGCAGAGGAGGCTCCCATGACCCGTCTCATCGCCTTTCTCTACGGCGCTTGCTCTTATGCCGTCGGTTTCGCCGCCCTCGTCTATGCGATCGGTTTCCTTACGGGGCTGGTCGTGCCGAAGACCATCGACGACGGTACGGTCGTGCCCGTGGCCGAGGCCGTCATCGTCGATCTTGTGCTGATGTCGCTCTTCGCGATCCAGCACAGCGTGATGGCGCGCCAATCCTTCAAGCGCTGGTGGACGCGCTTCGTGCCGAAGCCGGTCGAGCGCAGCACCTATGTGCTGTTCTCGGGCCTGGTGCTCATCCTGCTCTTCTGGCAGTGGCGGCCGCTGCCGGCGACGGTGTGGCGGATCGACGACATCGAGCTCGCGGCCGCGGTGACGGGTCTCGGCTTCGTCGGCTGGTTCATCCTGCTGAGCAGCACCTTCCTCATCAATCACTTCGAGCTGTTCGGCCTGCATCAGGTTACGAACAACCTCTCGGGCAAGCCGATGCCGGCGCCGCGTTTCCGCACGCCGCTCTATTACAACTTCGTGCGCCACCCGATCTATCTCGGCCTCGTCATCGCCTTCTGGGCGACGCCGCATATGACGGCGGGCCATCTCCTCTTCGCCGCGGTGACGACGGGTTATATTCTGGTCGGCATCGCGCTCGAAGAGCGCGACCTCGTCGATGTCTTCGGCGAGGATTATCGCCGCTACAAGGCCCGCGTCGCGATGCTGGTGCCCTGGCGCAAATCGGCGTGAGGCCCGCGCCGCCAAGCCAGAGCACGAACGGCGCCGGCTGCGAGGCCGGCGCCGTTGTCGTGAGATCTCTCAGAACTGCGTGCCGGTGCCGCCGATGGCGCGCTTGAAGAGCTCCGCTTTGGGCAGCGGCGTGAAATCCTTGACCTCCTTCGACGGCTTGCCGAAGAGATAGCCCTGCACAAAGTTGCAGCCGCAATCGCGCACGAAGTCGAGCGTCTCCGGCGTGTCCACCATCTCGGCGATCGTGCCGATCTGCATGCGGCGGCAGAGCTCGGTCAGCGCCGAGAGGAAGGCGCGGCCCTTTGCCGCCTTCTGTGCGTTCTTCACCGCCGAGCCGTCGAGCTTCACCAGATCGACCTCGAGCACCGAGAGGTATTGGAACGACGCCGCGCCCGCGCCGAAATCGTCGAGGCCGACGCTATACCCCAACGCGCTTAGCGCCTTGATGAACTGATTGGCGCGCTCGAGATTGCTCATGCGCGCGCTCTCGGTGATCTCGAAGAGCAGCTTGCCCTTGGTCCAGTCATTCGCCTTCAAGAGGTGCATCAGCGCGTCGAGATAAGAGTCCTGGCCGATCGAGAAGCCCGAGACATTGACCGCCACGTGATAGCGGTCGCTGTTGCGCGGCCGCTTGCCGAGCCAGGCGATCACCTTCTTCGCCATCGCCAGATCGAATTCGTGGATGAGGCCGGTCTCCTCGGCGAAAGCGATGGTCTTGAAGGGCGAATCCTGCGGATTGCGCTCGAACCGGCACAGCGCCTCGTAATGATGGATCTCGCCCGTCACCGCGTGGACGATCGGCTGCAGCGCGACATGGAATTTCGACAGCGCGATGATCTGCTTGAAGTCGCTGACCTCGGCGGTCGCTTCCTCGACCAGCTGCGACATGTTGCCCGT
>JBJKPV010000104.1:0-15500 GCA_046706015.1 Allostellaceae bacterium
CGAAAAGGCCTCGGTGCCCGGCCCGCCGGTGAGGGTTACGCTCGCGGTGATTGGATTGCCGGCTGGGTCGGCGATTTCGAGTTTGCCGCCGACGACGCTGGCGGTAAAGGCGACGCCTTGTGAGGCAAAGAGACTCTGAATCGCGGCGGCCACGCCACTGACCGTAGCGGAACCCGTCGCCAGAGCCGTCGTCGAGCCAAAATCCGTTCCATCGACCACCACATCGAAGGTTTGACCGACGTTGAACGACCCGCTCGTTTGCGTGAAGTCGATGGTCGTCGGCGTCGTTAGGTTATTCGGCGTGCCGGCGGTAAAAATTGGATTGGTCGAGAGCGTCGCCGTGATCGGGTTGCCCGACGAATCTGTCAGTGTGATGTCGCCGGCGACCGAGTTTGCCGACAGGGTCGTTGCCGCAAAAGTTTCCGTACCCGTTCCAGCGCTCTTGACGAGGCTCACGGTGATCGGGTTGTTGGCGGAATCCGTGAAGACGATGTTACCGCTGCTGTTGAGGCTTGCCGAAACCGAGCTGGAGGCCGCGGTAAGCGCCGTATTCAAGGCGGCGACGATGTCCCTCGATGAGAAGGGGCCGCTGCCCGACAAGGCCGTCGTCGCGACGGCAGTACCATCGACCGTCGCCGTGAACACGTCGCCGGCTTGAGGTGCGCCGCCGCTGACGGTCATCGTTGCAGCCGAGGTGAACGTCTCCGTGCCCGTGCCGCCGCTTTTGACGAGGCTCACGGTGATCGGGTTGTTGGCGGAATCCGTGAAGACGATGTTGCCGCCCGCGTCGAGGCTTGCCGACACAGTGCTCGACGCCGCCGTCAGAGCACTGTTCAGCGCGTTGACGATGTCGGTCGAGGTGAAGGGCCCGGCACCGGACAAAGGCGTGGTCGTGATGTTCGTGCCGTCGATGGTCGCCGTGAAGACGTCGCCCGATTGCGGCGCGCCGCCGCCCACGGCGATCGCCGTTCGGGCGTCGAACTGGACATTGAGCGAATTGGCGATGTCGGTCATCGTTGGATTGGCCGGCAAGCCCTGCGTCGTATAGGTTGCGCCGTCAACGACGGCAGTGAAGGTGTCACCCGTGGCCGGGTTGCCCCCGCTGGTCGTAAAGGTCATCCCGGAGGTCATGACCGAGGTCGCGTTGAAGAGATTATTGGTGAACTGGTTGAGCTGCGCGGTGAGCCCAGGCAGATCGACATCGCGCAACTGGACGAGGGCGCCGATGCTGCCATTGGTGATGACGCTGGTGATGTCGGTGCCGTTGAGCTTGACGCTGGAGAGGCTCGTCGACGCGTTGACGTTGCCCGACGGGGTGTAGCTGAAGGTTCCGGCGCCGACGCCGTCGACCAGTGTCTGGCCGGTCGGCGTCATCACCATCATGGCACCATCGCCGGTGGTGAAAGTGGTGACACCGATGAGCTGTGCGACCTGATTCAAGGCTTGATCGCGCTGATCCTCGAGCACCGCGGTCGATTGGCCTTCGGCCTTGAGCTGGCTTACTTGCTGGTTGATGGTGGCGATCGACTGCAGCGCGGTGTTGAGCGTCGTGATGTCGCTCGAGATCGCAGAGTCGGTTCCTTGGCGGATCTGCTGGATCCCGGAGGACATCTGATTGAGCGTCTGCGCCAGGCTTTGGGCGGCGGAGACCGCAGCGCCCTGCGCTACCGCATCCTGCGGTGTCGTCGCGACCGCCTGGAGCGCGCTCGAGAACTGGTTGAGCGCTTCGTTGATGGTGGCGCCGCTGCCGGTCTGGCCGAGCAACGCGTCGATCTGCTGGTAATAGGTATCGAGCGTCGACGCCGCGCTGGCGGTCGTCGTCTGGTTCGTCAGGTTGGCGTTGATGACCTGATCGACCACCCGTTGGACGGCGCCGGTCGAGACGCTGGTCGAGGCGGCGTTGACCACCGTCTCCTGCGGCAGCACCTCGCGCGAATAGCCTGGAGTCTGGACGTTGGCGACGTTGCCCGAGACGACCTGGATTTGGGCCTGGGTCGCGCGCAGTCCGGATAGCGCGGTGAAAAGAGCGGATTCGATGCTCATGGCGCGCGCCGCGTCGCTTTCAAAGCCGGCGGTCCAGCGCCGCCGCCGTCATGAAACTGTGTCGTTGGGCCGCCGCACGGTGCGGAGCATAGGCGCTCGCGGATCGTTGTTGTTCCTTGACCGCGGCGACGATCGTGGTGATGAGACGCTCGGTCGCGACCCGGCCAACGCGGAGCGCGAGCTCGTTCTCCGCGACCGCATCGCCAAGGTACTTGCCCGATCGTGCGAGGCGTTCCTTGATCTCGGGGGCAAGGGGTTGACCGCCATGGGCCGCGACCAGTGCCTTGAACGTTTCCTGATAGCGCGCGGTCAGCGCTGTTTTCTCGGCCTGCAATTCGCCGATCTCGGCGATACGCACGGAACGCACGAGCGCGCTCTCACGTGCGAGCAGCGCCGTCAGCTGGTCGGCCAGCGTCGCGAGCGTTTCTGTCAGGGCCGGAATATCGGCGGTGCCGGTCTTCTCGGTGGTCGTCATGATTTCTTGGGTCCTTGGTTTTCTTGCATGCGCAGGATCTCCCGTGTGACGTCGGCGCCGATGCCGATCGAGCCGCTCTTGGCCGCGACCTTGCTGTATTCCTGCAGCAGCAGGGAACGATAGACGCTCTCGCCCTTGCCGCCGCCGAAGAGCGGATCTGTGTCGATACCGGCGAACATGTTCTGGAAGGCTTGCGAGATAAAGAACGCCTCGAAATCCTGGCCAGCCTTGGTCGCGGCGGCGACGTCGGCTTTGCTGGGAACCGTCGGCGCCGCGGGCGCGATCGCGGCCTGAGCCAGGAGGGTCGAGTCCTCGGCCATTACATCAGCTCGATCTCGGCTTGGAGCGCGCCGGCGGCCTTGATCGCTTGCAGGATGCTGATCATGTCGCGCGGGCCGACGCCGAGGGCGTTGAGGTTGTTGACGAGCTCTTGCAGACTCACGCCCGAATGGACGATGGCCATGCGGTGATCGCTCTGCTCGTCGACCTGGACGTTGGTGCGCGGCACGACCACGGTCGCGGCACCCCCGGTGGGCGCGAATTGCGTGCCGTTCGCCTGCGGCACGGCTGGCAGGCCGGCATTGGGGTTGGGCGCAAGGCCCGGGCCGTTCGGGATCAGGGTCGGGGTCGCCGTACCCGCCGGCGAGAAGGGCGCGGGCTGTGAGACCTGCGGCGTCTCGGTGATCTTTACCGTCAGATTGCCCTGCGCGACCGCGACCGTGCTGATGCGGACATTCTCGCCCATGACGATGATGCCGTTCTGCTCGTCGATGACGACCTTCGCGACCTCGTCGGGCTCGACCTCGAGCTGCTCGATATCGGTCAGCAGGTCGACGACGTCGCCCTTCATGTTCTGGGGCACCGTCAAAACAACGGTCGAGGGATCGGTGGCGCGCGCGACCGGACCCTTCATCCGCGTGTTGATCACGTCGGCGATGCGGCGCGCGGTGGTGAAATCCGGATTGTGCAGCATCAGGCTGACACGCTTCAGCTTGTTGAGGTCGAACCCGACCTCGCGCTCGACGATCGCGCCCGAGGCGATACGGCCGGCCGTGGGAACGCCTTTGGTGATCGACGCGCCTTGTCCCTTGGCGACAAAGCCGCCGGCCGAGATCGACCCTTGAGCGACGGCGTAGACCTCGCCGTCGGCGCCGAGCAGCGGCGTCACCAGCAGGGTTCCACCGAGCAGGCTCTTGGCGTTGCCGAGCGCCGAGGCCTGAACGTCGATGCGTGCGCCCTGGCGCGCGAAGGCGGGAAGGGTGGCGGTCACCATCACGGCGGCGACGTTGGCGGTGCGTAGGGCGTTGTCGCGCGCATTGACGCCGAGGCGCTCCAGCATGCCGATCAGGCTCTCGCGGGTGAAGATCGCCTGGTTGAGCGTGTCGCCGGTGCCGTTGAGGCCGACGACGAGGCCGTAGCCGACCAGCATGTTGTCGCGGACGCCTTCGAAATCGGCGATGTCCTTGATGCGCGAGGCAGCGATCGCCGGCTGGGCAAAGCCAGACAGCGCGCAAAAGGCGAGCGCAGCGGCGGCAAGACGACGGAGACGGTTCATGGCGTCAACAACATGGTTTATGCACCGTCCGATGATGCCAAAGCCGTGCCAGTACGAAAGCGGCGGAAAACCTCGGCATTGGACGACTTGAAGCGTCGGCTGCCGGCAAACGCTTCCGCGTTGCGGCAGGTTTTGCCGGGCGCGCGCTTAATCGGCGGCCGGCGTTAATTCGGCCTTAACCAACATCGTCCCATGCTGCGCGCATGAGGATCGAGAGCGGACCACGGATTCAGTCGGTGGCACCGCGCCGCGAGGCGCCGGCATCCCGAAGTGGCGGTGACTTCGCCACCGCGGTCTCGAACGAACCCGCGCCCTCGCCGGCGACAAGCGCCGCGCGGGCGAACGGGGTCGAGGGCCTCTTTGCGCTTCAAGAAATTTCGGACGAGCTGACCGGACGGCGGCGCGCCGCGGCGCGCGGCGATGCGCTGTTGGAGCGCCTCGAGGATCTGCGCGTCGCACTCCTCGCCGGCAAACTGCCGCGCCATCAGCTGACGCAGCTGCGCGCGCTCGCCCGCGAGCACGGTCCGGCGATCGACGACCCGAAGCTCGCCGCGATCCTTGGCGAAATCGAGTTGCGGGTCGCGGTCGAACTCGCCAAGCTCGATATGCTCGGCTGACAGCCCGACATCCGGGGCGGGCGCGGCCGCGAAACGGTCTGCCCACCAGAGTCGTAGCGTTGTCTGCCCATCAAATCAGCACCACCGCGTGGCGTCGAGCCGCTTGAAGCGGCGAGTGCCGGTTCATATACTCGCCGCCGCTTTTGACCTGCGCCTGGGGAGTTGGATTGGTGAGCCGACCGACGCTTCCGCCCGATTACCGCCCGTCGGAAGATGAAGAATTTATGAATCCTCTGCAGCTCGAATATTTTCGACTGAAGTTGCTGCGGTGGCGCGCCGAGCTTCTGGCGGAATCTTCCGAGACCCTGCAGCACCTCAAAGAGGAAAGCTTGTCGGAGCCCGACGTCGCCGATCGCGCGACGCTCGAGACCGACCGCTATACCGAGCTGCGCACGCGCGACCGCGAGCGCAAGCTGATCTCGAAGATCGACGAGGCCCTGCAGCGGATCGAGAGCGGCACCTATGGTTATTGCGAGGAGACCGACGAGCCGATCGGCGTGCGTCGTCTCGATGCGCGGCCGATCGCGACGTTGAGTCTCGAGGCGCAGGAGCGCCACGAGAGGCTGGAGCGCACCCACCGCGAGGATTGAGCGGGCGCGCTTCGGCGCCGTCGGCAAAGCACCCCGCCGCGATGTCGCAAGAGAGGTCCCGCCCTGGGCGCGGCGCCGACAAGAAAGAGACCGGCGACGCGCGGGCGCTGGCCGCAAAACGAGGAGGAACCCATAAGCGATGCTTCAGCTCAGCCTCGGCATCACCTCCAATCCGCGAACCTGGCCGATCCTCGACGGACGCGTCGTGCCCGACGCAATCGATCCGCTGGTCACGCTATGTGATCCCTCGGAGCTGTTCTGGCGCCAGCTTCGCTTCGCCGATTTCGACGTCTCCGAGATGTCGATGTCCTCGCTGATGATGATCCGCGCGCAGGGCGATGACCGTTTCGTCGGGCTGCCCGTCTTCACCACGCGGCGGTTCTTCCACACCAACATCCTCGTCCGGCGCGACGCGCGCATCAATTCGCCCTCCGATCTCAAGGGCAAGCGGGTCGGCGTCCCGGAATATCAGCAGACCGCCGCGCTCTGGATCCGCGGCATCCTCGAGAGCGAGTTCGGCGTGAGCCCGCGCGACATGGAATTCTGGATGGAGCGCGTGCCGGCACGCAGCCATGCCGGCGCGGTGGGCTTCAAGCCGCCGCCGGGCGTGACGATCACCCAGATTCCGCCGGAAAAGAGCATCGGCTCGATGATGGTGAAGGGCGAGCTCGACGCCTGCATGTTCTATATCCGAAATCAGAATCTGGTTGATCGCAGCAGCGAGGACCTTCACAATCACCCGGACATCAAGCCGCTCTTCGCGGATTCAGCGGCCGAGGGCATCCGCTATTACCAGAAGACCGGCATCTATCCGATCAATCACGGCATGGTGGTGAAGCGCGACATCGTCGAGCGCAACCCCTGGGTCGTCGTCAACCTCCTCAGGGCGTTCAACGACGCGAACGACATCGCCAATCGCGAGCGCGCCGAACACGTGACCTATCACCTCGAAACCGGGCTCGTGCCGCCGCAATACCGCACCGCCCTGGCGACGCCGATCATCACCCACGGCATCAAGGCCAATCGCGCGACGCTCGAGACCGCGGCGTCCTATTCGGTGGAGCAGGGGCTGACGCCGCGGCTGATGAATCTCAACGATCTTTTCGCCGCGAGCAGCCTCGATTCCTGAGCCGGCGCCGGCGTCGACCGGACGATGCGTCCGCTGCGCCCAGCGCCTTAGAACGGCGCGATGATGTCGAGCAGCTGCTGGCCGTAGCGCGGTTGCTGATCGTTCGTCATTTGGCCGCGTCCGCCATAGGAGATCCGCGCTTCGGCGAGCTTGTCGAGCGAGACCGTATTGGTCGAGCTGATATCCTGAGGCCGCAGCACGCCGGTGATCTGGAGATCGCGCACCTCGTAATTGACGCGGATTTCCTGATGTCCCTGGACGACGAGATTGCCGTTGGGAAGGACTTGCGTGACGAGCGCCGCGACTTCGAGGGTGATCTTCTCCTCGCGATTGATCGACGCCTTGCCGTCATTGTTGGTCGCGCCGGTGATGTTGATGAGGCTCGACGGGTTGGCACCGTGCGGCAGGATCCTGGCGATCTGGTTCTCGAAGCCCATGGCGTTGGGCATCGTGTCCTGCTCGTTGGTCGTGCGCTGCGTCTGGGTCTCGTTGTCGAGCTGCGCCTTGTCGTCGAAGCTGACGAGAACCGTCAGGATATCGCCGACTTGCGAGGCGCGCTGATCCTTGAAGAAGGCGCGCGAGCCGGCTTTCCAGAGCGAATTCGGCTCGCGCTGGCGGACGATCGGGGCGGGCATCGGCAGCGAGACCGGCTGATAGCCGGGCATGGTCTTGGGATCCTGGATCGTCGTCAGCGGCGGCGCCTCGCCGACTTGCGACAGGCGCGTCGCGGCATTGCAGCCGGCAAGCGTTGCGGCGGCGAATGCGACCAGAGCGATTCTTGCGGTGGGACGTGGAAGCGTCATCTGGTTCTCCCTTATCAGCGCTCGGCGTAGCGCTGCGGCGGGACGGCGCGCACGAGATCGGCTCCGACGACGACGGCGTCGACCGCGCGCTTGGAGCGGGTATTGGCGACGCGGATGCGCGCGCCCATGGCGCCGTCCTCGAGCGCCTTGCCCTGCGCGCTCAATTCCATCGTCGGCGTGCGCAGCTCGATCGTGACCAGATCGCCGCGGCGAACGACGAGAGGATCCTGCACATCGCCAGCTCGCACCGGTTGGTCGGCACGCAAGACATGGATCGCACTCTTGCCGATCAACTGGCTGACATCGGTCAACGTGTCGAGCGCGAGCCGTTCGCGCGGCAACTTCACATGCTCGATGTCGCCGGGCTTCAGCACCTCGTTGGCGGCAATCGCGTGGTTGGGCACGGCGACATCGACGTCGACGATCAGGCGACCGGCGACGCGCAGCCGTTGCGCATTGGCAGAGTCCGGCGGCGCCACGACATAGGCCGAGAAACGGCCGGTGCGCCGGTCGAAGCTCAGCCCGTCGACGGCGATGCGGTCATCCGCCTCGACGGGGACGAGCAGGCGCAGAGCGGGATTGTCGAAATGAATCTCGGGTGTGCCATCGTCGGCCGAGGAGCCAAGTACCTCGAGGAGGCGGGCGGCGATCGTATCCGCATCGATGTAGCGGCTGGCGCGCACCACCGAAGCCTGGTCGAAATCGGAGGCGGGCTTCCAACCGAGGTGATATTGGCGCGCGAGTGCGGCAAGCCACGCCGAAGAGTAGGTCGCGCGCATGCCGAGGGCGGGTGCGGCCGCGACCGCGACTTGTGCCTCGTTCCCCGCGCCGGCGAAGAAGTCGCCGAGCCGGACCGTGTTTCCGGTGACGGTGATGGTCGGATTGAGCGCGACGGCGGCGTGCGCGCGCAGCGGTGCCGCAAGCGCGAGCACGGCACAGAGCACGGCAGAGAGAACGGTCAGAAGGCGCCTCATCACGCTCACTGGATCTGGCTCAAGGTCGACATCATCTGGTCGGAGGTCTGGATCACCTTCGAGTTCATCTCATAGGCGCGCTGCGCCGAGATCAGATCCGTGATCTGCGAGACGATGTTGACGTTCGAGGTCTCGAGGAATCCCTGCTGGATCGTGCCGAAAGCAGTCGAGCCTGGATTGCCGACCACCGGCGTGCCCGAGGCGGGGGTCTCTGTCAGAAGGTTGTTGCCTTGCGCCGCAAGCCCGGCCTCGTTGGGGAAATTGGCGAGCTGGAACTGGCCCACCGTTTGCGGCTGGGTCTGGCCGGCGACCTGTGCCAGCACTTGGCCGGCGGCGTTGACCGTGATGTTGGTCGTGTTCTGCGGCAGCGTGATGCCGGGCTCGACGACATAGCCGTCGGCGGTCACGATCTCGCCGGTCGCGCTCAATTGCAGCGAGCCCGCCCGCGTATAGGCGGTGGTGCCGTCGGGCATCTGGATCTGAAAGAAGCCGTGGCCTTGGATGGCGACGTCGAGCGGGTTGTTGGTGTTGACGAGATTGCCCTGGGTCGAGATGCGGTAGACCGCCGCTGCCTTGACGCCGCTGCCGATCTGCACGCCGACCGGAACGATGTTGCCGTTGTCGGAAGAGTTCGCGCCGACATTGCGCTCGTTCTGATAGAGCAGATCTTGGAATTCGGCGCGCTGCGCCTTGAACGCGGTCGTGTTCAAATTGGCGATGTTGTTCGATATGACTTCGACGTTGAGCTGCTGCGCGAGCATGCCCGTGGCGGCGATCGAGAGCGAGCGCATGAAACGTACCTTTCCTTAACCCGTCAAACCGTCTTGCCGAGCTGCTGGATCGCCGTCTTGATCCGGTTGTTCTCGGCGTCGGCGAAATCCTTTGCGGCGGTGAGCTGATGCACCGCGTTGAGGAGCTGCGTCATGGCCAGGATCGGCCTGACGTTGGAGCCTTCGATCGCGCCCTGGGCGATGGGGGTATTGGTGATCGGCTGCGGCGCCTGGCTGGTGTCGTAAAGCCCGTTCGCCTCGGCCAGCATCTGCTGCTGATCGGCGAAAGTGACGACCGGGATATGTCCGACCGTGCCTTGATTGGTCGACACCGTGCCGTCGGGGCTGATCGTCACAGGACCGGAATTCTGCGGCACGACGATCGGCGCGCCGCCGTCGCCTTGGAGCTGATAGCCCTCGGAGGTGACGATTTCGCCCTGGGTGTCGAGCTGAAAATGGCCGCTGCGCGTGTAACTCGTGCCGCTCGGCGTGGTTACGGCGAGCCAGCCCTCGCCGTTGAGCGCGATGTCGAGCGGGTTGCCGGTCTGCTGGATCGGCCCCTCGCTCATATCGTGATGATTGCCGGCCTGGGTGACGTAATCGATCTGGTTTCCGGCTGGCGTGGTCGCGAGATATTCCGAGAACATCATCCGCTCGCCCTTGAAGCCAGGTGTGGACATGTTGGCGATGTTGTTCGCCAGCACGGCCATTTCCTGTTCCCGGGCGGCCTCGCCGGACAATGCGATGTAGGTTGAGGTATCCATTGCAAGCTGATGCGGTTTGGTTAATCCGCCGCCACCCGTGCACGGCGCGTGCCAAACACAAAAAATCGCGAATTCAATCGCTTAGCTTCGCCGGCCAAAGGTTGCGGCGCGCCGATGGCGGCCTTTGCCGGGAAAATTCTGCCGGTTCCAACCCTGTTTCAACCAGTTGTTAACGATACGGAACCTATCTTCGGCATGAGATTTGCCGAGCGCGGCAACCCATTTTGTGTCTGCGAGCATGGCCGAAGCCACCGTCGAGGAAAAGATCGAAGCGGACGCCGAAGGCGAAGCGCCCGCCGAGGTTGCGGAATCCAAATCGAGCAAGAAGAAGCTCATCATCATTGCCGGCGCGGGCGTGGCCGTACTGCTGCTTGCGAGCGCCGGGCTCTATTTTACCGGTGTGCTCGACCATTTCCTCGGCAAGAAGGAAGCCGCGGCACCGGCCCCGGCGCCGAAGCCGCTCGTCTTCTATGACCTGCCGGACTTCCTCGTGAATCTGAACAGCGCCAACAGTCGCAGGCCGAATTTCCTGAAGCTGTCCGTCAGCCTCGAGCTGGAGAGCAAAGAAGACACGCCGCGTATCGCGGCGCTCATGCCGCGCATCGTCGACAATTTTCAGATCTATCTGCGCGAGCTGAGGGTCGAAGATCTACGCGGCTCGGACGGCATCTATCGCCTGCGCGAGGAGTTGCTGCGCCGCGTCAACGAAGCGGTCGCGCCGATCAAGGTCGAGGACGTCCTTTTCAGGGAGATGCTGGTCCAATAGGGCCGGGCGCACCATGGCAGACGATCAGGATCAAGCCGACCAGGACAAGCTCGCCGCGGAATGGGCGGCGGCTTCGGGCGACGCGCCCAAGGAGGGCGGCGAAAGCGCGCCCGCTGCCGCGGCCGAAGAGGAAGTCGCGGGCCCGACGCGCGTTCTCAACCAGAACGAAATCGACAGCCTGCTCGGCTTCGGCGACGATGACGGCCAGAATTCCGAGCGCTCGGGTATCCGCGCCATCGTCGATTCCGCGCTCGTCTCTTACGAGCGCCTTCCCATGCTCGAGGTGGTGTTCGACCGCCTTGTGCGCATGATGTCGACCTCGCTGCGCAATTTCACTTCGGACAATGTCGAGGTCTCGATCGACAATATCACCTCGATCCGCTTCGGCGACTACCTCAATTCGATCCCGCTGCCGGCCATGCTCACCGTCTTCCGCGCCGAGCAATGGGACAATTACGGCCTGCTGACGATCGACAGCGCCCTCATCTATTCGATCGTCGACGTGCTCTTGGGCGGGCGGCGCGGCACGGCGGCGATGCGGATCGAGGGAAGACCCTATACGACGATCGAGCGCAATCTGGTCGAGCGCCTCGTCTCGGTCGTGCTGTCGGACCTCTCCGGCGCGTTCGATCCGTTGACGCCGGTGACGTTCCGCTTCGAGCGGCTCGAGACCAATCCGCGCTTTGCGACCATTGGGCGGCCGGCAAACGCCGCGGTGCTGGCGCGGCTGCGCGTCGACATGGAGGATCGCGGCGGCAGGCTCGAGGTGCTGTTGCCATACGCGACCTTGGAGCCCGTGCGCGAAATCCTGCTGCAAGGTTTCCTCGGCGAGAAATTCGGGCGCGACGCGATCTGGGAAGCGCATCTCGCCGGCCAGCTATGGAATACGCGGGTGCCGATCCAAGCGGTGCTCGACACGGTCGAAATGCCGCTGCGCGACGTGCTCAACCTCCAGGTCGGCACGCGCATCCCGCTGACGGTCGGGCTCGACGCCGACATCCGTCTCATCTGCGGCGATTTGCCGATGTTCGTCGGCAAGATGGGCCGAAAATCCGGCAACATCGCGGTGAAGGTGCACGAGCGCATCGATCGCGATCGGAGCAACTCATGATGCTGAGCTTTTGGGCCGACCTCGTCGTCGCGTTGCTCCTCGTCGCGACGATCGGTTATTCGGTCATCCTTAATAGCCGCCTCACGGCCATCCGCTCCGACCGCGACAAGTTCGAAAGCGTGATCCGCGATCTCGCGCAGTCGACGCAGCGCGCCGAGGGCGCGGTGACGGGCCTGCGTGCGACCGCCGACGATCTCGGCCGGCGCATCGATAAGAAAATCGAGGAAGGTCGCGCGCTCCGCGATGATCTCGCCTACATGATCGAACGCGGCGGCACGATCGCCGATAAGCTTGAAAATCAGCTCCGCGCGGGGCGCGACCGGCTGAAGCCGGATGCCGCGCCGGCGCCGCGCGCGGCGAATTCCGCCGAGCGGCAGACCGAGCACCAGATCGAGCCGCTGCCACGCGCGGCGCAGCCGCTCTCCTATCCGGGCGAGCGCGCGCGACCGACGATGGCGACGGAGCCCGCGCCGCAGGCCGATTCTGGCAACATGGCGTCGCGCGCCGAGCGTGAATTGCTGCGCGCCTTGTCGCGCCGGCGCTAGCGATCATGCGCCGCTCTTTTCTTTCCCGCCTGCGCCTCCTTCCCGTCCTTGTGATGGCGGCGACGGCGCTGCTCGGCTTCAAGGTGGCCGATCTGATCGCGGGCGGAGGCAGCGTAATGGCGCCCGACGCTCATGCCCAAGCCGCATCGGCGCCGCCAGCATCAAAGCAGCCCGCTGCTGCACAATCGGCAAAGCCCGCGGCGGAGCCTGCCGCGCCGAAGCCGAGCCAGGCCAAGCTCGACGCCAAGCCGGCGGGCGAGGGCGCCGCCGTCGACCCGCAATCGCTCAGCCCCGCCGAGATCGGCGTGCTGCAGCAATTGGCGCAGCGGCGCAAAGCGATCGACCAGCGTGCCGCCGAGCTCGACCAGCGAGAGGTGGTGCTGCAAGCCGCGGAAAAGCGTATCGATCAGAAGATCGCCGAGCTGCAAGCGCTGCAAAAAAGCATCGCCGCCGATGTCCAGAAGCGCGCCGCCGCCGAGGATGCGCGCATCCAGATGCTGGTCAAGATCTACGAGGCGATGAAGCCGCAGGACGCCGCGCAGATCTTCGACCAGCTCGATATGCCGGTGCTGTTGCGCGTCTTGAAGCGGATGAAGGAACGCAAGACTGCACCGATCCTCGCCGCGATGAGCCCGGAAAAAGCCAAGGCGATCACCACGGCGCTGGCCGAGAGCCAGGATCCCAACGCCGCACCGCGTGGCGCGGCACCCGCGCCCAATCTGTAGGCGCGCGATGATCCGGCGCGGCCTCGTCATCCTGATGTTGGTGCTGGGCGCTGCCATCGCGCCGCTGGCGCACGCCGCCGAAAAGGTCGAGGTGCGCGGCGGCGAGCACGCCCAGGGTTTCGCACGCATCGCGGTCGAGTGGCCGAAGCCGGTTGCGTTCGATGCAAAGCTCGATGGCGACACGTTGACGATCCATTTCGCCCGCGCCTTCACCGCGCAATTGGCACTGCTCGCGGGCGCGCTCTCCGATTATGTCGCCAGCGTCGGCCAATCCGCCGACGGGCAATCGATTGTCGCGAAACTGAAGCGCAAGGTCGAAATCAAGACGGCGATGGTCAACGGCCGGATCGCGACCGTCGATCTCGTTCGCGAACCGGAGCGCGCGCGCAAGAAAGTGCTCCAACCGGCCGCCGCAAAAGCGGCGACCAAGGGCGCGGCCAAGAAGGCGGGCGACACCGCGACCAAAGCCGTGCCGCCGGTGGACGGACCGGCCGGCCGCCCCGTCAATTTGTTGAAGACCGTTTCGGCGAAGGCGCCGGCAGAAAAGCGCGCGCCGGAGCGGGTGCAGATCCGCGCGGCCGAGCACGCCAAGGGCTTTGCCCGCATCGCCATCGAATGGCCGGCACCCATCCATGTCGAGGCGCAGGAGGACGGCGCGACGCTGACCATTCGTTTCGCTCGGCCTTTCAAGGCTGACCTTGCGCCGTTGACGCATGATCTCGCGCATTACGTCTCTGCGGTGAAGCAATCGACCGATGGGACCGCGCTGATCGCGACCTTGAAACGACAGGTCGAGGTCAAGAGTGAGATCGTCAATCAACGAATCGCAGCCATCGACCTCAGGCCGCGCGCCGCGGAGGCGCCAAAGCCGGCGCCGGCGAAAGCCGAAGCCCGGCCGACGCCTCATCCAGCCGAGGCAGCAAAGCCACAACCCGCCAAAAGCGCGGTGAAGGCCGCTGAGGAAAAGGCCGCGTCACCGCCGACACCGCTGATGCCGGCATCTGCAGCCGTCGCGGTGCCAGCTTCGCCGTCAGTGTCTGCAGCCCCCGCCGTGGAGAGTTCCGGTCCGGTGGCGAGCCTCAAGCCGAGCCTCGTGACGAGCGACGGGCGGACGGCGAGCCTGCGCTTCGATTGGCCGAAAGAAACCGGTGCCGCGATCTATCGCCGCGGCGGCGCGGTATGGATCGTTTTCGGCGCGCCGGCCGCGCTCGATCTCAGCGCCGTGCGCGCCACCCGAAGCGCGGTTATCAAGACCATTGATCAGATCGCGGTGCCGGACGGAACGGCGCTGCGGCTCGTCGTCGCCGACGAGATCAACCCGAGCGTCCGCCGAGCCGGCAACAGTTGGATCGTCGATCTGAAGCATCAGGACGCGGCCGCCGACGCGCCGATCGTGGTCGATCCGCGCCCCGCGCTGCCGGTGCCAGCGGTCGAGCTTCACGTCCACGGCGCAGGCAAGCCGCTGCGTTTACATGATCCCCTACTCGACGACACGCTGACAATCCTGCCGGTGAGCGATGTCGGGCGCGGCGTCGGCGCGACCCATGATTATGTCGACTTTCGTCTGCTCCCGACCCTCCAGGGCATCGCCATCCGTCCGATCGCCGACGATCTCAATGTGGTCGTGAAGGCCGACGCGGTCGATATCACGCGCCCGCGCGGGCTGGCGCTCTCGAACGAGCGCGACCAATTGCTCGGCGGATCGCGCGCCGACCGCCATCGCCTGTTCGATTTTGCTGCTTGGCGCGGGCCGGCCGGAGCCAGCTTCTTTGCGCGGCGCAGCGCGCTCGACCGTGTGGTCGCCGCTTCTCCCAAAGGCGCGCGCACCACGCCGCGCCTCGATTTGGCGCATTTCTATTTCGCCAATCTCCTGGGGCCGGAAACCCTGGCGGTTCTGGCCCAGGTGATCCGCAGCGATCCGAAGGCAGCGGCCGCCCCCGGCTTCCACGCGCTCCAGGGAGCGGCCTGCCTCCTTGCCGCCATCGACACCTGCGCGGCGAAAGAGCTCGGCCAGGCGAGCCTCGACGGCGAGCCCGAGATCAGCCTGTGGCGCGGCTCTTATGCCGCGAGCCAGGGAGACTGGATCAAGGCGGAAGGCGAATTCCTCGACGGGCTGAGCCTTCTCAACACTTATCCAAAGGCGCTGCGCGATCGCTTTGCCTTGCAAGCCGCCGAGAGCTTGCTCGAGAGCGATCGCGCTTCGGCGGCGACGCCGCTGCTCGATCTGGTCGATGCCGACAACCCCGATCTGCGCGACGCGGCGATGGCGGCCTATCTTCGCGGCCGCGTCGATCAGCAATTGGGCAAGCTGCAGCCCGCCCTCGATCTTTGGACCAAGGCCGCTGCGATGGGCGACCGCAAGGCGCGCGCCGCTTCGCTCTATGCCAAGGCGATGGCGCTTTACGAGACGAAACGGGCCGATCTTTCGACGACGATCAAGGCGCTCGACACGCTGCGTTTCACCTGGCGCGGCGACCGCTTCGAGTTCGATCTGCTGCGCCGCCTCGGCGAGCTCAAATTGAAGAACAACGACATCGCCGGGGGGATCGACGCGCTCAACTTGGCAACGGCGTATTTCCCCAACTATCCCGACGCCAAGAACTTGACCAAGGAGGCCTCCGACGCCTTCGCCA
>JBJKPV010000105.1:0-5898 GCA_046706015.1 Allostellaceae bacterium
GCGAGCCGCGCCGGGTCATCGCCCGGCTGGACGACAAGCTGTCCGGGCTTCTTCAATTCCTGCCAATTTTTCTGGATTTGCGTCACGAGCCGATCCTCACGTGCTTTGATTATGGCGCGCGGGGCCCTTAGAGGGCCCGCCCGCGCGCCGGAAATAATCGTTACGACCTAAACGCGGCGCCGCTTCGGAGGGCGGCAACCGTTATGCGGAATGGAGGTAACATCGCGAATCGACGTGACCGAGAAGCCGACCGTTTGCAGCGCGCGGAGCGCCGACTCCCGTCCCGAGCCCGGTCCCTTGACCTCGACCTCGAGCGTACGCATGCCGTGCTCCATCGCCTTGCGGCCCGCATCCTCGGCCGCGACCTGCGCCGCATAGGGCGTCGATTTGCGCGAGCCCTTGAAGCCCATCGTGCCCGAGGAGGACCAGGCGATGGTGTTGCCCTGGGCGTCGGTGATGGTAATCATGGTGTTGTTGAACGTGGCGTTCACATGCGCCACGCCCGACGTGATATTCTTGCGCTCACGGCGGCGGACGCGCGTGGCAGCACCGGGCTTGGTCGTGGTCGCCATTTTTTCCTGAACCTCGTCCTAAAGGGCTTGCTTCGCCGACGCTTTACTTCGTCGCCAGCTTTTTGCCGGCGATCGGCCGCGCCGGGCCCTTGCGGGTCCGCGCGTTGGTGTGGGTGCGCTGGCCGCGCACCGGCAATCCTTTGCGATGCCGCAGGCCACGATAGCAGCCGAGATCCATCAGCCGCTTGATGTTCATCGCCACGGTGCGCCGCAGGTCGCCCTCGACCTGATATTCGCGATCGATGACCTCGCGAATGCGCAGCACCTCGTCATCGGTCAGCTCATGCACACGCCGCGAGACGGGAATTCCGAGCTTCGCACAGATTTTTTCGGCCGATGAGTGGCCGATCCCGTGAATGTAAGTGAGCCCGATCGGAACACGCTTTTGATTGGGGATATTGACGCCCGCAATGCGCGCCACCTGCGCTTCTCCTCAGTTCGAATTGTCGGTTTCGGACGGTGACCAGACGCCCCGGTTGGCCGAAGGGGCCTTATATAGGAATCCCTGCAAGGAAGTCAACCTTTGGGCTTCTTTAGAATAACTTCAATCTGCCGCGTGACCGCATCGATGTCGGCCATGCCGTCGACCGAGCTCAACAACCCCTTGGCCCGGTAATACGGCAGGATCGGCGCGGTCTGCTCGCGATAGGCGGCGAGGCGGGCCTTTACCGTGCCGGCATTGTCGTCGGGCCGGCGGATGAAATCATGGCTGCCGCAAACGTCGCATTCGCCCTCGTGCTTCGGCCGGTGGTAGCGGTCGTGGTAGGAAGCGCCGCATTTCTTGCAGCTGAAACGGCCGGAGATGCGATCGATCAGCGCGTCCTCGTCGACCGTGAGCTCGATCACATGCTCAAGCGCCATGCCGTTCTTCTCGAGCATCCGGTCGAGCGCCTCGGCCTGGGGCACGGTGCGCGGGAAGCCGTCGAGGATGAAGCCTTTGCTCTTGAGGCCGCCGATCCGCTGCGCGATGAGCGCGATCATGACGTCGTCGGAGACGAGCTGACCCGCATCCATGATCGCCTGGACCTGACGGCCGAGCGCACTGCCCGAGGCTCGCTCGGCGCGCAGCATGTCGCCCGTCGATAGCTGGACCATGCCATAACGCTCCTCGAGGCGTTTGGCCTGGGTCCCCTTCCCGGCCCCCGGGGGGCCGAGCAGAAGGATGTTCAACCGCGTCTCCCCCTCAGCTTGGACTTCTTGATCAAGCCTTCATACTGATGCGCGAGCAGATGCGAATGGATCTGCGCCACCGTGTCCATGGTGACGCTGACCACGATCATGATGCTGGTGCCGCCGAAATAGAAAGGCAGCGCGTATTCGGAGATCAGCCACTCGGGCAGGACGCAGACGCCCGCGAGGTAGAGCGCGCCGATCACCGTGAGGCGCGTCAGCACATAATCGAGATAATCCGCCGTGTTCTTTCCCGGCCTGATGCCGGGCACGAAGCCGCCGTATTTCTTGAGATTGTCCGCGGTCTCGACCGGGTTGAACACGATCGCCGTGTAGAAGAACGAGAAGAAGATGATCAGCGCGGCGTAGAGGCCGATATAGAGCGGCGTGCCGTGGCCGAGCCAAGCGGCAATTTCGGCGAGCGTCCCGGTCGAGCCAGCGCTGAACCCCGCGATCGTCGCCGGCAGCAGCAACAGCGACGACGCGAAGATCGGCGGGATCACGCCCGAGGTATTGAGCTTTAGCGGCAGATGCGAGGCCTCGCCGCCGAACATCTTGTTGCCGACCTGGCGCTTTGGGTATTGCACCAGGATGCGGCGCTGCGCCCGCTCCATATAGACGATGAAGGCGACGATCGCGATCGTTCCGATGAAGAAGGAGATCAGGAACACCGGCGAGATCGCGCCGGTGCGGCTCAATTCGAGCAGGCTCGCCACCGCGGGCGGCATGCGCGCGACGATGCCCGCCATGATAATCAGCGAAATCCCGTTGCCGACGCCGCGCGCGGTGATCTGCTCGCCGAGCCACATCAGGAAGATGGTGCCGCCGGTCAAGGTGATCATCGAGGTGACGCGGAAGAAGAGGCCGGGATCGGTGACGGCCATACCCGAAGGGCCGTGCAGCCCCTCGATACCGACCGCGATGCCATAGGCCTGGATCGCCGCGAGGAAGACCGTGCCGTAGCGCGTGTATTGGTTGATCTTCTTGCGCCCCGTCTCGCCCTCTTTCTTCAGCGCCTCGAGCTGCGGCGACACCGCCGTCAGCAGCTGCACGATGATCGAGGACGAGATGTAGGGCATGATGTTGAGGGCGAAGATCGTCATGCGCCCGAGCGCGCCGCCCGAGAACATATCGACCATGCCGAGAAGGCCGCCCGAATGCTGAGCGAAGATCTCGCGCAGCACCTGCGGGTCGATCCCGGGGAGCGGGATGTAGGTGCCGAGTCGGTAGATCACCAGCGCGCCGAGCGTGAACCAGATCCGGTTCTTGAGCTCGGTCGCCTTGGCGAAGGCGGAGAAGTTGATGCTGGCGGCGAGTTGTTCGGCGGCTGACGCCATCGCGCCTCTCCTCAGGAAGCGGCGGCAGCGGGCTTGCCGGCCGCCACGATCACCTTACCCCCGAGCTTCTCGACGGCTTCGACCGCCGCCTTTGATGCGCCGACCACTTCGATGGTCAGCGGCGCTTTCAATTCACCCTTGGCAAGAAGCCGCACCCCGTCGCGGGTACGCCGCAGCACGCCCGCCTCGACCAGCGCATCGCCGTTGACGGTCGCGCCGGCTTTCAAGCGGCCGGCATCGAGCGCCACTTGCAGCCGTCCGAGATTGACGATCGCGAAATCGCGCTGGAAATCGCTGTTGTTAAAGCCGCGCTTCGGCAGGCGGCGATGCAGCGGCGTCTGGCCGCCTTCGAAGCCGTTCAAGGCCACGCCGCTACGCGCGGTCTGGCCTTTGCCGCCGCGCGCGCTGGTCTTGCCCTTGCCCGACCCGATGCCGCGGCCGCGGCGCTTGGCGCGGTAATGGGCGCCGTCGTTATCGGAGATCTCGTTAAGCTTCATGTTCCATCCATCGGGCAGCTTAGGCCGGTTACGACGCCGATTCCACCCGCACGAGGTGATGCACGCGCGCGATCATGCCGCGCACCGCGGGCGTGTCCTCGAGGATACGCGAGCGGTGGCGCCTGTTGAGCCCGAGGCCTTTCAAGGTCGCGAGCTGATAGTCCTCGCGGCCGATCGGGCTGCCGATCTGCGTCACCTTGAGCGTCTTCTCGGGCTTCGGCCGCGCCGCCTTGGCGGGCGCTGCCGGCTTTTCTGCCGCGGGCTTCGGCGCGGCTTTGGCCTTGGGGCTTGCCGCCTTCTTGGGCGCCGCCTCGGCCGCCTCGGCTTTGGGCGCGCGCGGCTTCTTCGCCTTTTCGGCCTTTTCGGTCTTCTCCTCGGCCATCTTTTACTCCCGCGGCTCTTGGCCGTCGCGGCGCGGCAGAATGTCGCTGAGCTTCTTGCCGCGGCGCGCCGCGACCGAACGCGGGCTCACCAGCCCGCCGAGCGCATGGAAGGTCGCCTTGATCATGTTGTGCGGGTTCGAGGTCCCGACCGATTTGGCGACCACGTCCTGGACGCCCAGCGCCTCGAAGATCGCGCGCATCGGGCCGCCGGCGATGATGCCGGTGCCCTGGGGCGCGGCGCGCACGACCACCTTGCCCGCGCCATAATGCCCGACCGCGTCATGGTGCAAGGTGCGGCCTTCGCGCAGCGGCACGCGGATCATCGCGCGCCGCGCCTGGTCTGTCGCCTTGCGGATCGCCTCGGGAACCTCGCGCGCCTTGCCCGCGCCATAGCCGGCGCGGCCCTTGCCGTCGCCGGCGACGACGATGGCGGCGAAGCCGAAGCGCCGCCCGCCTTTCACCACCTTGGCAACGCGGTTGATGCCGACCAGCTTCTCGATGAATTCGCTATCCTCGCGCGACGACCGATCGCGCCCGCCACGTTCGCCGTCGCCACGCCCGCGCGGAGAGCGGTCGCCGCCGCCACGTCCGCGTTGCGGCCTATCGCTCGTCGAAGGTGTCGTTGCCATGAGCGCCTCTCTCAGAATTCGAGGCCGCCCTCGCGGGCGGCGTCGGCCAGGGCCTTGACCCGGCCATGAAACAGATAGCCGCCGCGATCGAACACGACCGTGTTCACCCCGGCAGCCTTGGCGCGCTCGGCGATGAGCTTGCCGACCGCCCCAGCCGCCGCTTTGTCGGCGCCGGTCTTGAGGCTCGAGCGCAGCGATTCATCGAGGCTCGACGCCGACGCGACCGTGCGGCCGGCCGTGTCGTCGATAACCTGGGCATAGATGTGCTTCGAGGAGCGGAACACCGACAAACGGAGCCGGCCGCTGCTCAAGCGCGCGAGCCGCGCGCGCACGCGCGTGCGCCGCTTAGTAAACAGGGTCTGGGACTTGCCGCTCATGGCCCGCTCCTACTTCTTCTTGCCTTCCTTGCGCCGGATCGTCTCGGTCTCGTATTTGATCCCCTTGCCCTTATAGGGCTCGGGGCGACGGAACGAGCGGATCACCGCCGCGACCTGGCCGACCCGATGCAGATCGGGTCCGCTCACGGCGATCGAGGTCGGCTTCTCGCAAGCGATCTTGACGTCCGGTGGAATCGGGAAATTCACGTCGTGGCTGTAGCCGAGTTGCAGGACGAGATTCTTCCCCTGCACCGCGGCGCGATAGCCGACGCCGTTGATCTCGAGATTGACGGTGTAACCTTTGGCGACGCCCTCGACCATGTTGGCGATATGCGCGCGCGCCGAGCCCCAGGCCATCTTGGCCCGTTTGGTGTCGCTCTTGGGCTTCAGCAGGACCTTGCCGCCCTCCACCGTCGCCTCGACGTCGTTGCCGACCGGAACCTGCAACGTGCCGAGCTTGCCCTTGGTGGTGAGAATCCCGCCCGCCACCTCGACGGTGACGCCTTGCGGGATGGTGACGGGCACTTTGCCGATGCGTGACATGACTTGCCTCAGAAGACGCGGCAGAGAATCTCGCCGCCGACATTGGCGGCGCGGGCTTCGTTGTCCGACATCACGCCGCGCGGGGTCGACAGGATCGAGATGCCGAGGCCGTTATAGACCCGCGGCAGGTCGGAGACACGCGAATAGACGCGCCGCCCAGGCTTCGAGACGCGCAAGAGCTCGCGGATCACCGGCTCGCCATCGACATATTTCAGCTCGATCATGAGTTCGGCGACGCCCGGGCGAACCTCCGCGCGCTTGTAGCCGCGGATATAGCCCTCACGCTGGAGCACCTCGAGCACGTTGGCGCGGATCTTCGAGGCCGGCGACTGCACCGAGGATTTGTGCGCCTGCTGGCCGTTGCGGATCCGCGTCAGCATATCCCCGAGA
>JBJKPV010000106.1:0-4984 GCA_046706015.1 Allostellaceae bacterium
CGGCATCGCCTCTTCCATCGCCGGCAGGTTAGACTTGTTGGCGATCTTGCCGGCAACGGTCAGGAGCTGCGGCGTGCGGATGCCCGCGACCACATCCTCGCCCTGCGCGTTGACGAGATACTCGCCATAGAACTCCGTGACGCCGGTCGAAGGATTCCGCGTGAAGGCGACGCCGGTGGCGCAGTCGTCACCCATGTTGCCGAAGACCATCGACTGGACGTTGACTGCAGTCCCCCACTCGGCGGGGATGCTGTTGAGCTTGCGGTAGGTGATGGCGCGCGGGTTCATCCACGAGCCGAAGACCGCGCCGATCGCGCCCCAAAGCTGTTCCTGCGGATCTTGCGGAAAATCATGGCCGAGGGTACGCGCGACCAGCGCCTTGTATTCGGTGATGACCTCTTGCCAATCCGCGGCGGTGAGCTCGGTGTCCAAGGTGACGCCGGCATCGAGCTTGCGGTTCTCGATCACGTCCTCGAAATGATGATGCTCGACGCCGAGCACGACCTGCCCATACATCTGTATGAAGCGGCGATAGGAATCATAGGCGAAACGCTCGTCGCCGCTCTTCTTGACCAGGCCGGTCACGGTCTTGTCGTTGAGACCCAGGTTCAAGACCGTGTCCATCATCCCGGGCATCGAGGCACGCGCGCCGGAACGCACCGAGACGAGCAGCGGATTGGCGGCGTCGCCGAAACGCGCGCCGACCTCGTCCTCGACGCTGTGCAGCGCGGCCGCGACCTGATCGGTCAGATCCTTGGGATAGGTCTTGTTGTTCGCATAAAAATAGGTGCAGACTTCGGTGGTGATCGAGAAGCCCGGCGGGACCGGCAGGTGGAGATTGGACATCTCCGCGAGATTGGCGCCCTTGCCGCCCAGGAGATTGCGCATATCGGCGCGTCCCTCCGCGCCCCCACCACCGAAACTGTAGACCCATTTCGCCATGGTCAGCCCTCGATCTGCGAAAAATCGGCGACCCGATTGAGCGTGTCGCGGATCTGCGACAACAGCCGCAAGCGGTTCGCCCGAAGTGCCCGATCCCCCTCCGCTTTGCCCGGCAGATTAACTGTCACTTTATTGAAGAATTCGTCAACCGGCGCGCGCAAGGCCGCGAGCGCGGTCATGGCCCCGGCGAAATCCTCGCTCTTCAACGCCTGTTGGCTCTGACTGGTTGCGTGTTTGAGGCGCAGATCGAGCGCGAATTCCTCCGCCTGCTTGAAGACAGCGCGGTCGGGCAATTCGTTATACGTTACACCGTCATTCTTTTCTTCGATACGCACGATATTGGCGGCGCGGCGATAGGCCACCAGCAGATTGGCGCCGTCCTCGGTCTCGAGAAACGCGCCAAGCGCGTCGACCCGCTTCCGCAAACGCACCAGATCGTCCTCGCCCAGCGCGAAGACGGCGGCGATGAGATCGTGCCGCACGCCCTGATCGCGCAGCGCGACCTTCAAGCGATCGGCGAAGAAGTCGAGGAGGTCGGCGGTCGTCGTGTCTCTGAGGCCTCGCAACGGTTGGCCGACATGGCCGCCAGCTGCGAACGCGACAGACTCCTGACCGTTGTAGATTTCAGCCGCCTTGGAGAAAACACGGCGAAGCTCGATTCGAATCTGATTCTCGAGAATGATTCGGATAACGCCAAGCGCAGCGCGCCTTAACGCGAATGGATCCTTCGAGCCTGTTGGAAATTCGCCAATTCCGAAGAACCCGACAAGTGAATCAATCTTGTCCGCCAGAGCGACACAGACCGATACTTCGGCGCTAGGACAGCGATCAGCGGGACCGGCTGGCGCGTAATGGTCGCGGATCGCCTGCGCCACGGAAAGCAGCTCCCCTTGGGACTGCGCATAATAGCTACCAACGATCCCTTGCAACTCAGGAAATTCTCCGACCATGGCTGTCGTGAGGTCAGCTTTCGCCAAATGTGCCGCTCGGTCGGCAAGATCGGGCAATGCCTCTCGACTTTCTGGCAACAACGCTTTGCCCACAAACTCGGCAATAAATTTTGAAAGAGCTCGTACCCGCCCAACTTTGCTCGCCATCGTACCGAGAGGCTCATAGAACACCCGCTCCTGCAGCTTCGCCACGCGGCTCTCGAGCCTGACCTTGCGATCCTGGTCCCAGAAGAACTTCGCATCCGAGAGCCGCGCGCGCAGCACGCGCTCATTGCCGGCGATGATCGCCTTGCCGCCATCGTCGGCGATGGTGTTCGCGACCAGGAGAAAGCGCGGCGCGAGCGCGCCCTTGCCGTCGAGGCAGGCGAAGTATTTCTGATGCGTGCGCATCGAGGTGGTGAGCACCTCGGGCGGCAGCGCCATGAATTCGGGCTCGATCCGGCCCATCAGCACGACCGGCCATTCGGCGAGACCGGTGACCTCGTCGAGCAGGCCAGCGTCTTCTTTGACCGTCAGTCCCGCCGCAGACGCTTCCTTGGCCAAGCCTTCGACGATGGTCTTCTTGCGCTCGTCTGCCTCGAGCATGACATGCGCGGTGCGCAACTTCGCGCGGTAATCGTCGAAATCATCGACCGCGAAAGGCAGGTTCCAGAGAAAGCGATGACCGAGCGTCTCCTTGCCCACCGGGATATCGTCGAGATCGAGCGGCAGCACCTCGCCATTGAAGATCGAGATCACGCTCACCATCGGCCGAACCCAGCGGAAGCGCGCGGCGGGAAAACGCATCGATTTGGGCCAGGGTAAGGTCTCGATGATGCCGCGCAGAATGCCAGGCAGAATCTCGGCGGTGGGGCGGCCGTGGCGCCGGATCACCGCGAAATAGAACTCGCCCTTGTCGGTCGCGCGCTTCTCGCATTGATCGAGCGCGACCAGCCCGGCCGATTTGAGAAAGCCCTGCACCGCCGCTTCGGGTGCGCCGACACGCGGCCCGCGGCGTTCTTCGGCCGAGCCGGGCTGCGCCAGCGGCAAACCCGCGGCTGCAAGCACCAGACGACGCGGCGTGACATGACTCGCGATCGACGTCACGGCGAGATGTGCCTCGTCGAAGGCGAGTTCGGCGAGGCGCTTAAATTCCTCGGCCGCGATCCCCTGCATGCGCGCGGGGATTTCTTCGGTGAGCAATTCGAGCAGGAGATCCGGCATCGCGCGAGGGCCCTATCCGCGCGCGCCTTGCGCGTCGAGCCAAGCCTCGCAGCAGCCTTTGGCGAGCGCGCGCACGCGGCCGATATAGGCCGCGCGCTCGGTCACGGAGATGACGCCGCGCGCATCGAGCAGGTTGAAGCAATGGCTCGCCTTGATGCACTGATCATAGGCCGGCAGCGGCAATTTTCGTTCGAGCAGCGCGCGGCATTCGCCCTCGGCATCGGCGAAATGGCGCAGCAGGATCTCGGTCGCGGCGAATTCGAAATTGAACGCGGAGAATTCCTTTTCCGCGCGCTTGAACACGTCGCCATAGCTGACGCCGGCGCCGTTGTAATCGAGATCGTAGACGTTCTCGACGCCCTGGACATACATCGCCAGCCGCTCGAGCCCGTAGGTCAGCTCGGTCGAGACCGGATCGCATTCGATGCCGCCGACCTGCTGGAAATAGGTGAACTGCGTCACCTCCATGCCGTCGAGCCAGACCTCCCAGCCCAAGCCCCAGGCGCCCAAAGTCGGGCTTTCCCAATCATCCTCGACGAAGCGGATGTCGTGATGCGTCGGATCGATGCCCAGCGCGTCGAGGCTCTTCAAGTAAAGCGCCTGGCTGTCGGCCGGCGCCGGCTTCAGGATCACCTGGAACTGGTAGTAATGCTGCAGCCGGTTGGGATTCTCGCCGTAGCGGCCATCGGTCGGCCGGCGCGAAGGCTGGACATAGGCCGCCCGCCACGGCTTAGGGCCGAGGGCGCGCAAGGTCGTCGCCGGGTGAAACGTGCCGGCGCCCATTTCGACATCATAGGGCTGGAGAATGACGCAGCCTCGATCCGCCCAAAAGTTCTGCAGCTTGAGGATAAGCGCTTGGAAGCTACTGCTGGTGGAAGCTCCCGCCGCCATCAAACAATCCGGACCTGGTTGAAGATGGCCCGCACGATATCGGCGGCTCTTCCGAGGGTCAAGCGAGGGGCCGGGCGCAGGCAGAGTGCCCCTCAACGCGAATCGCGCGCCCGTGTGACGAAGAAGAGGATCATGTCCCAGGCGTTCCGCATCCCGGCCAGCAAGACGATGGCGAACGCGACTGCCAGAACGTCGAGGGCGGCAACCTGTTGTCGAAACGCCATCCCGGCCGCGCCGCCCATCACGCCATAGGCGATGAAGGGCACGACCCCGTACCAGATCCGGTCGCCGATATCGGCACTGTGCTGTCCGACCCGCAGGGAAACGACCGCGGAGTAGGCAAGACCGGCGGCGCTGCCAAGGCCGTAGAGCAGACCGAAGGCTCGCCAGTCCAAGCTGGGCACGACGATCAGCGCGCAGCCGAACAGGACCGTCGAGAGGTGGATCGTGGTCGGCGTCAGGAAGTTGCGCGCCGCGCCCGCGCGCTCCTCGGTCAGATAGCCGATGCCGATCGAGACAACGATGAACATCGCGCCGATCAAGGTAGCGGAAGCCGTGCCGATCACGACGTAGAAATCGTGCCAATCCTTGAGCGCGTCGATTCCGCCCCCGGCCACGGCAGCCCCCTAACCTTCCCAGGGGCAGCCGGGCTTGCCGCAATTGCTGGCGCCATGCGCCGCGACGAAAGCCCCGCATTTCGGGCATTTGACCAGATCCTCGACCGCGCGCGACCGGCGCTGCGCGCCCGAGGCCTGGCGCCGCGCCTTCTCCTCGCGCAGAGCGTTGCGCAGTGCCTCGACGCGCGCCGCGTATTTGAAGCCGTACCACACGATGAGAATGATCGCGACGAGGACGAGAAGCTTGCCCAGGCTGAATTCGGCCATGATCTCTTATCCCTTGGCGGCGACGCGCCGCATCGCCCACTCGACGCTGCGCTCGAGCCATTGGGGCTCGATGCTATGGTCGGCGTGATGAAGGCAGAGCTCGAGCTCCTTGCC
>JBJKPV010000107.1:0-18954 GCA_046706015.1 Allostellaceae bacterium
AGCTGGGGCGACAGCCGGGCCGAGAAGGTCGGCGACTGGGTCGTCGCGGTCGGCAATCCCTTCGGCCTCGGCGGCACGGTGAGCCCGGGCACGATCGCCGCGCGCGGCCGCGACATCGGCGCCGGGCCCTATGACGATTTCCTTCAGGTCGACGCGTCGATCAACAAAGGCAATTCGGGCGGCCCGAGCTTCAACTTGGCCGGCCAGGTGATCGGCATCAACACCGCGATCTACTCGCCCAATGGCGGTTCGGTCGGGATCGGATTCGACATTCCTTCCGATCTCGCCAAGCAAGTGATCGAGCAGCTGCGCGAGCACGGCAAGGTCGAGCGCGGCTGGCTCGGCGTGCAGATCCAGAGCGTGACACCGGCGCTCGCCAAGAGCCTCGACCTCAAAAAGGATGAAGGCGCGCTCGTCTCCGCGGTGACCCCCGACAGCCCGGCCGCCAAGGCCGGCTTCAAGCAGGGCGACGTCATCCTCTCCTTCGACGGCCGCAAGATCGAGAAGATGCGCGACCTGCCGATCATCGTCGCCGACACCAAGATCGGCTCGACCGCGCACGTCAAAGTTTGGCGCAGCGGTGAGACCAAAGAGCTCGACACCGTGATCGGCAAACTCCCCGCCAATCCGCAAGTGGCCGAGAATGGCGGCTCGAGCGTCGACGGGCTGCAGCTCTCGAGCCTGACGCATGAATGGCGCCAGCGTCTCAACCTCGCCGATTCGGTCCATGGCGTGGTCGTGACGCAGATCAGCGACGCGAGCCCCTTCAACGCGCTCGGCCTCGAGCGCGGCGACGTGATCCAGTCGATCAACCAGAAGCCGGTGCGCACGCCCGCCGAGGCCGCGGCCGCGATCGACGCGGCGCGCAAGGGCCACAATCAGCAGATCATGCTGCTGCTCAACCGCAAAGGCGTGAACGAGTATGTCGCGCTGTCGATCGAGGGCAAAGGCAACGGGTAACGCGAAGAAGGGCGGCGCGCGCCGCGCCGCCCTCTTGCGCTGGTCGCTGCTCGCGGCTTTGGCGGGTGCCTTGAGCGCCTGCGCGCCGCAAGCGGCGCTCTCGCATCATCCCTCTTCGCTCGCGCTCGATTTCACCTGGCCGCGCGCAGCTGAGCCTACCTTGCGTTCTTCCTTCGCGCCGCCCTCCCCGCCCAAGGCAGTGACGCTCCACTGGAACCCCAAGGACTATACGCGCCGCGAGATCGCTGAGATCGCCGGCCAGCAATGCCTCACCTTCGAGCGCAGCGCCAAGCCCGCGAGCCAGGTCGCGCGCAGTCGCGCGGGCGATGCGCAGCGCTTCGATTGCGTGCTGATGATCGGCAAAGCGGCGGACGGCGCCGAGGGCTGAACAGCCGCTGGCCTTCTCAGATCAATCCCGAGCGCGTGGCGATCGCCGCCGCCTCCGAGCGGTTGCGCGCGTTGATCTTGCGCAGGATCTGGCGCACATGGAGCTTCACCGTCACCTCGGCGAGGTTGAGATCGCGGCCGATCTCCTTGTTGGAGGCGCCGGAAGCGAGCTGCGCCAGTACTTGGCGCTCGCGCGGCGTCAGGCGCTCGGCGGCGCCTGATACGGGCGCCGCAGCCGCGCTGAGGCTCGCCGGCGCGCCCTGCATCATTTCCGCCGGAACATAGGTGCCGCCCGCGAGCACCATCGAGATCGCCATGGCGAAGAGATCGGAGCGCATCGTCTTGGGCAGGAAGCCGCGCAACCCCGCGCCGAGCGCGATCTGCACGTCCTCCGGGCTGGCGGTGCCGGACATCAGCACGACCGGCGTCTCGGGCAGCGCCTGCGAAACCGCGGCCACACTCTCTTGCGGGCCGGCATCGGGCAGATAGAGATCGAGCAGGACGAGATCGAAACGCGGTTGCGGCTCGGTGCGCACCCGCTCAAGAAGCTCGGCGAGCGTGCCGACCTCGACCACAGCGCAATCGATCAACAGTCTTTCGAGACGAAGCCGAACCGCTTCGCGGTAGAGAGGATGGTCGTCCGCAACGAGGATCTGCACTAACGCGCTCCCCCGGAACCGACTCTCGTGAGGCTCTAGCATAACAATGCCACAGACACGGACGTCCGAGCCACATTCATCGTGCATTGGCGGTAGGCGAACGGAGATCGGGAGGGCGCGCTGGGCCTTAGCGGTCGAAGAGGCGCCGGATTCCGGCCGCGATCTGCTCGGGTGCCACCGGCTTGCGATAGAAAAGATCGAACGGGCGGCTCGCGCTTCTCGGATCGATCGTGCCGTCGTCGAGCCCGGTGCAGAGAATGACGCGCAGCTCGCGCCGAATCGCGCGCAGCTCACGCGCCAAGCTCAAGCCCTCGATGCCCGGCATGACGCGATCGATGACCGCCACGTCCCAGCTGCCGGGCGACTCGCGGAAGGCCTCGAGCGCCTCGCGCGGATCGTTGAGCGCGATCACCTCGTAGCCCAATCGTTCGAGACCGATGGCAAGCATATCGCCGACATCGACGTCGTCATCGACGACGAGAACGCGCTCACGGCCCTCGTACTCGCGGCGCGACGACGGCGCTTCCGCCGGCGTGAGCGGCAGATCGGTCAAGGGCAGATAGACCGAGAAGGTCGTGCCGTCACCTTCGTGGCTGTCGAGATAGAGCGCACCCTCGTAGCGCTCGACGACCGACTGCACCACGGCGAGGCCGAGGCCCGCCCCGCCCTGGCGATGCTTGGTCGTGAAGAAGGGCTCGAAAATATGCGGCAGCGCGCTCGCCGCGATGCCTTTGCCCGTGTCGCAGACATCGAGGCGAAGATAGGCGCGCGCCGGATCGAGCCGCCCGAGCACGCGCTGCCGCGGCCGCCGGTCGTCGAACAACGGCGTCGGCTCGCCTTCGCCTGCCGCTTCGGCGGCGACGCGGGTAACGCGACGCAGACGGATATGGATCTCGCCTTGCTTGCCGCCGAGCGCGTCGTTGGCGTTGGCGCAGAGATTGACCAGGAGTTGCGTCACCTGGCCCTCATTGCCGAGGATCGGCAAACTCGTCGCCGGCAGATCGAGGCGGAGCCGCGTTTCCGGCCCGACCACGCCGCGCAGCAGATCCTCGGTCGCCGCGAGCAAGGCACGGAAATCGAGCGCGTAGCGCTCGACATTGCGCACGCGGGCAAAGGCGAGGATCTGGGCGACGATCGCCTTGCCGCGCTCGCTCGCCGCGAGGATGCGGCCGGCATATTGGTGCTGGTCCGAGCCCGGCGGCAGATCCTCCTCGAGAAAGCGCGCGAAGCCGATCACCGCACCGAGAAGATTGTTGAAGTCGTGTGCGATCCCGCCGGCGAGCTGGCCCAACGCCTCGAGCCGGCTCGCTTGGCGCAATTGCTGCTCGAGGCTTTCGCGCTCGGCCTGCTCCGCCTTGCGCTGCGTGATGTCGCGGATGACGACGATCCGCCCGCCGGTCGGGATGCGGTCGCGCTCGACGACGAGGTCGCGGCGACCCTCCTTCCCGTCGAGCGTCATCTCCTGCCGGTCGTGATCGCCGGCCATGGGGAGCGGCGGGCGCGGCACGGCGATCATCGGCGCGCCGAAGAGATCCGCCTGGCGGTCATCCGCGCCGCCGGGTGCCATCTCGCGCGCGATGCGGTTGGCATAGAACACGCGCTCGTTGGGATCCTCGATGTAGAGCCCGTCATCGATGAGGTCGAGCGCGGCGAGCGATTCGCGATAGCTGTTGGTCAGCACCACCTGGGCGAGGAGATCGGCGATCGAGCGCGCGAAATTCGCATCGGCAGCGCTCCATTGTCGCGGCCTGCCGACGCTCGAGAAACTGATCACGCCCCAAAACCGCGCATCGACGAAAATCGGCGCGACCATCAGCGAGCGGATGTCGTACTCGCGCAGATACTCGGCGCGCGCGGCCATCATCGGCTCGGCACGTGCGTCCTCCATCATGCGCACGCCCTCGCGGTCGAGCTTTTCCGCAAGATCCCAGATCGCCGTGCGCGTATCGATCAGCGCCGGCAGATGGACCGACTTGCCGCGCAGCCAGAGATCGAGGCGCTCGCTATGGCGCGATTCGTAATCGGCGCGAAAAACGCCGGTATGGTCGGCGCCGATCGTCTCCCCGGCGATCTCGGTGAGCGCGTGGATCATCTCGATCACCGGCCGGTCGACCACGCGGCAGGCGCGGACGGCTTCGAGCAGCGCCTGGGCGTGGCGCCGCGCCTCCGCCTCGCGCTCCGCCAGATCCTCGCGCGCGCGGACGAGGTCGGTGACCTCGTTGCCGGTCGTGCCGATCTCGCGCAGCGTGCCGCCGGCGTCGCGGACGGGAAAGAGCGTGCCCACGATCCAGCGCCGCTTTCCGCCGATCTCGAGGAGCTGCGGCTCGGTGCGGATCGTCTCGCCGCCCTCGATGACGCGTTCGGCGATCTCGAACGGGCCGGCAGGCGCGCCCGAGCTGCGCCAGATCTCGCGCCGCGTCTTGCCGAGCGCCTCGCGCGACGCGACCCCGGTCACCGCTTGCCACGCCTTGTTGACATAGGTGTAGCGATCCCTGGTGTCGACCAGGGTCAGGCCTTCGGGAAGCTGGTCGACGACGCTGCGGAACCGCGCCTCGCTGTCGGCGACGGTGCGCGCCAGCTCACGCCGCTCCTCGACCAGCAGCACGGCCGAGCCCAGCACCACGACGCTGCATGGCACGAGCACCATGATGCCGAACCAGGCGAGCCCCATCGCCTGGAGCGTGAATTCATAGCCGAAGATGGCGAGCCACACCGCGACACGCAGCGCGTCGAGCAGCAACCCGAGCACGACGAGATCGCCATAGCCGATCCTGCGCCCGCGTCTGTCGGCCCAGGCGCGATAGAAGAGGCTCATCAGATAGGGGAAGACCACCAGCGCCACGCCAACCTCGGTGTTGTGGCCGCCGAGCATTTCACGCAGCGCCAGCCCGGCGGCGCCAGCCATGAAGCCGCAGAGCGGCCCGCCGAAGACGACCGAGAGGCAGACCAAGGCGACGCGCAGATCGATGCGCACGCCGCTCGGCAGCTGCATCGGCATGGCCATGGTCAGCGCGATGAGCAGGCTGAAGCACGCGCCCTCAATCAGTTGCCGGAACCAGTCCGGCTCGCGCACGAAGCTCTCGCGCAGCTGCGCGTAGACGAGCAAGCCGACCGTGACGAGGGCGGCATTGCTGGCGTAAGCCAGAAGCAAAGACAGCGACGTCGCGTTCATGGCATCCCCGTGGGCGCGCGGCCGGCTTGCCCGATGCCGCTTGGCGCGGCCGGTGCCGACGCCTCAGCATAAGCGATTCGAGCGCGGTGTGATCCGGTCGTCGGTATGGAGGCACTATCCGCAAGTATGGGGTGACCCCATACCTGCCCTATGCGCTTAACCAAGCGCCGCATACGCCTGGATGCTTCGGCTTTTGCCGCGCTGCACCTAGCTTCAACGTCATGACACAAAGCCCGGCTTCCCGCATCGTCGTGATCGACGACGACAGCCAGCACCTCGCCTACGTCACGGCGTTGCTGATGCGCGCGGGCTATCACGCCGTCGGCTTCACCAGCGCCGAGGATGCGCTCGCCGACATCAAGAGTCACCCCGCCGATCTGGTGATCACCGATTTGTTCATGCCCGAGATGGACGGCTTCGAGCTGCTGCGCGCGATCCGCAGCATCTTTCCCACCGTGCCGGTCGTGACCTTGAGCGGCGACGGGCTGATGGAAAGGGATTTCTACCTCAAATGCTCGACCCATCTCGGGGCGGTCGCGGCCTTGACCAAGCCGTTCGAGCCCGAGGCGTTGCGCGCGCTGGTCGCGCGGCTCGTTTCCGGCGCGCCCGGATGAGCTCCGGCCGCGCGACCGACCCCGCCTGCGACGGAGACTATTGATGCCTCGTCTCGACGATTTTTCGATCAAGACGAAGATGATGGCCGCCCTGGCGCCGGTTTTCGTCCTGACCCTGGCGCTCGGCCTGACCGCGCTGCAGCGGCGTGCCGGCGCGGCACCTGACGGCGCGGCGCAACTGTGGATCATCGCCGCGCTCGGCACGGCGGCGCTGCTCTCGGCGTTGGCAACGGCGCTGGCGATTTTCGGGATCTCGCGCCCGCTCCTGCGCCTCGCCGGCACGATGGAAAAGCTCGCCGCGCACGATCGCGCGGCCGAGATCGAGGGGCTCGGCCGCAAGGACGAGATCGGCCGCATCGCCACTTCGCTTCAGCGCGTCAAAGAGCGGCTGATCGAGGCCGAGCAGCACGGCCCGGCGCAAGCGCGCACGCAGAAAGAAAAGGAGCGCAGCCAGCAGACGATCGAAGACCACATCGCGGCGTTCGACCGCCGCCGCCTGCGCGAGATGTCGGGTCGGCTCGCCGATGCCGCGGCGGCGCTCAGCGCCACGGCCGGCACGAGCCGCGCGGCGATGGCCTTCCCGGCGCCGTCCGGCGCAGGCGCGGCCCAGGTTCGAACCGTTGCTTCCGCCGCCGACCGGCTCAATCGCGAGGCGCTCCACTTGCAGCGCGAGGTTGACCGTTTCCTCGACTGTATCGGCCCGGCTTGAGCGCTGACGCCGCGCATTTCCGCCGCTCCCGCCCAGCCGCTCCTCATGCCGCCCGTCACCGTGGGAATGATCGCAGCGCGGCGCCATCTGCTTTTGCCCTTCGCGGCGGCACTGGCGCTTCTCGCCATCGCCATTCTCGCCGGCGCGGGCGAGCCCGTGCCACAGGCGCACGCGGCGCGGGTCCCCGCCCCGATGGCGGCACAACGGCTCGGCTGCACCGCCACACCTTGAATATGGATGGCCGTGGAGGCTGGCGCGGGCCCCGCCGCGCCGGATAAGATCGAGCGATCGGGCGCAACAAGAAACCACCGGCTGCGCATGGGCGACGGAAACGCGGGCGGCGCCGCGGCCGCAAGGCACGCGGCGGCGGAAGGCGAGACCACAAAAGGCTCCTGGAGCGAACTCTTTCGCGGCGGGCGCGGGCTTTATTCCGCGCTCATCATCGGCGGCATCGCGCTGCACGCGACCCAGGTCCTGGTGATCGCGATCATCATGCCGACGATCGTCGGCGATCTCGGCGGCGCCGCCTATTACACCTGGGCGGCGATGCTTTACACCATCGGTTCGATCGTTGGTGCATCCTCGACCGGCGCGGTCTGGGCGCGCTTGGGCGCGCGCAAGGGCTACGCGCTCGGCGCCTTCATCTTCGCGCTCGGCACCGTGGCTTGCGCCATCGCGCCCGACATGTTCACCCTCATCGCGGCGCGCGGCGTGCAGGGTTGGGCCGGCGGCCTGGTTTCGGGCGGCGGCTTCGCGCTCATCACCAGCCTCTACGATGCGCGGCTCAGGACCCGCATCCTCGCCATCGCGCAAGGCACGTTCACGCTCTGCCATCTCGGCGGCCCGGTCGTCGGCGGCGTGTTCGCGGCGATCGATTGGTGGCGCGGCTCGTTCTGGCTGATGGTGCCCTTCATGCTCGGCTTTGCGGTGATCGCGCTGGTCAAGATTCCGGCGCGGCTCGACACCGAGGCCGAGCGCGGTGCCGTGCCACCCTTCCCCGTCTTCCGCCTCGCCATGCTGGCGCTGGGCGTTTGCGCCGTGGCGGCGATCGGACCGGTCGAGAATTTGGCGCTGCGCTTCCTGCTCGCCTGCGGTGCGCTCGCGCTCGTCGGCGGCACCTTCATCCTCGACCGCGAGGCCGGCAACAAGCTCTTTCCCTCGCACGCGCTCTCGCTCAGCGTGCCGATCGGGCTCTGTCTCTGGGTGCTCATCATGCATGCCATGGCGCAGACCTCGGTGACGCTCTTCCTGCCGCTGCTGCTCGAGGTGGTGCATCACGTCTCGCCCCTCTTCATCAATTTCGTCACGATGGCGATCTCCTTCGGCTGGACCGTGGGCGCGTTCTGGGCCTCGGGCTGGTCGGGCACGCGCGAGCGCGCCGCGCTGATCGCGGGTCCGATCGTCGCCTTCGCTGCGCTCGCCTCGATCACCGCGATCGCGCAACTGCCCGCGCTCGGGTTCTTGACCGTCGCCGCCTTCATGATGGGGCTCGGCATCGGCGTCTATAACGTCCACCTCGTCGCGCGCGCGATGGACCAGGCGCCCGAGGGCGAGCAGCGCACCACCGCCGCCGCGCTCTCTTCGGTGCGCTCGCTCGGCACCGCTTTTGGCGCCGCCATCGCGGGCGTCATCGCGCATGCCGCGGGTCTGGGCGATGCGAGCGATCCCATCGCCGTCGGCCACGCCGTCTCTTCCGTCTATGCCTTTTGCCTCATCCCCTTCGCGCTCGCCGCGCTCTTCACTTTCCGCTTCATCCGCGTTGCCCTGCCCGGCGGCACCGGCCCGCGCACCGCAGAGCAAATCGAGGCGGGCTGAGCCGCTCGGCTTGACCCCATGCCGAATTTCTTTTAATCCGACACGCCCGGTCGTGGTGTCGATCAGCGGCGCGGCGCAAGCGCGCCCGCCGTCTCAATCGGATCATCGGTGCGTCGCAAAAGCGAGCCGTGTCGCGCACAGAATCGCGAGATCGTCCACGTTCGGGACACTAGGCAAGGATGGGGCTCTCGCCCCGCCGCCTGAATCTTTGTGATCAAAGGGGGGAATCAGTTGATGTCGACGTCGAAGACTCTCTGCCGCACCGGTCTCGCGGTTCTTGTCGCTTGCGGGCTTGCAACGCGGGTCCAGGCCGCCGAAGAGCACGCCATGCTCGCGCTTCCGACCATCACCCTCGGCTTGCTCTCGGCCAACATCGCCGAGGACGCGCATCTCTGGCAGAAGCAAGGGCTCGAGGTGAAGATCGTCCAGATCCAAGGGATCGGCGCGATGAACGCGGTGATCGCCGGCTCGGTCGATTTCTCGATGTCGTCTGGCCCCTCCATCACCCGCGCCAATGCCCGCGGCCGCCATCTGGTCGCGCTCGCCACCGCCATCAACCAGTCCGACGAAGATATCGTGCTGCGCAAGGACGTGGCCGAGGCGCGCCATTTCAATCCGCACGCGCCGCTCGCCGAGCGCGCCAAGGCTCTGAAGGGTCTCACCATCGCCGTCGGCGGCATCGGCGCCATTCCCGACATCGTGCTGAAGGCGGTGGCAGCCGAAGCCGGCATCGGCCACGACCAGATCACCACCACGCCGATGCATCCGACGGCGATGATGGCGGCGTTCCAACGCAAGTCGATCGACGGTTTCGTCGCCGGCGCGCCCTATATCCAACAGGCGGTGCTTTCCGGCGCCGGCGTCATCCTCTCCGACACGACCAAGGGCGAGCCGACGCAATACTCGCCGGTCTCCTCCGCGCTGCTCTTGACGCGCGCCGACTACTGCCCGGCGCATCGCTCGATCTGCGCGAAGATGGTCCATGGCATTGCCGAAGCGATCAAGTTCATCCACGAGCATCCCAAAGAAACACTCGCCATCATGAAGAAGCATTTCGGCGTCGCCGGCGACAAGGCGCTCGAGGCCGCCTATCCGATGCTCGCGGCGCTGAGCCCGCAATCGCCCATGACCACGGTGCAGATGCTCGAGAACGCCGACCGCCTCAACATCGCCGCCGGCTTCATGAAGGAATCCGACAAGCTGCCGCGCTACGACACCCTCATCGACAACGAATTCGTCAAGTAGGGCCTGACGCGCGCGGTGTGGCGCCGCCGGGCCGATGACGATGGGGAGCGAATTCGCGCTGCTGAAGACGATCCACGTCTTAAGCGCGACAATTCTCTTCGGCACCGGCCTCGGCACGGCTTTCCATCTTTGGATGACGCATCGGGGCGGCGATGCGCGCGCCATTGCCGCGGCCGCGCGCAACACGGTCATCGCCGATTGGCTCTTCACCGCTCCGGCGGCCATTCTCCAGCCCGTAAGCGGCGCCGGCCTCATCGCGCTGGCGGGGTACGATCCGACCGAATCCTGGCTCGTTGCGGCTTACGCGCTCTACCTCCTCGCTGGCGTGTGCTGGCTCGTTGTCGTCGTGCTGCAGCTTCGCGTCAGGCGCATCGCGGAGCGCTGCGTGCGCGAGCAAAGCCCGCTGCCCCCCGCCTATTACCGGGCGATGCGCACCTGGTTCTGGCTCGGCTGGCCGGCCTTCCTCGCGCTCATCGCCGTCTTCTGGCTGATGGTGGCGAAACCCGTACTCTGGTGAGAGCCCGCCTCTAGCGCGTTTGGGTGCGCCAGCGCTCGACCACCTCGCGCAGGTACTCGCTGCCCTTGGCGTCGTTCTCCCACGCCTTGGGGAAGTTGGTCGAATCGCCCTTGGGGCGGAACTGCGCGTCGAGATCGCTGAAACGGACATGCATCGGGTGGGCGACGCCTTCGCCGACCACGATCGCCTCCTGCTGGCGCAAGGTCGGCAGGGTGTTGAGCAGCCCGCTCGCCGTCTCAGGCAGGGTGCGGCGGACGAAGTTCTGGTCCTTCTCGTTGCTCATGCGCAGCGCGAAGACCGTGCTGCATTGAGAGAGGATCGGCTCGGAGATTTCCGAGGGGCGCTGCGTCACGAGGCAGAGCGAGACGCCGTATTTGCGGCCTTCCTTGGCGATACGCGCGATCGAGCGCCGGGTCGGCTCGAAGCCCATGGTCTCGTCGCCCGGGATGTAGCGATGCGCCTCGTCGGCGACGAGCAGGGTCGGGATCGCCTCGTCGCGGTCGCTCCACAGCGCGAAGTCGAAGATGATGCGGCAGACCAGCGAGACCACCACGTCGACGATCTCCGACGGCACGGCGGACAGATCGAAGATGGTGATCGGCTTGCCGGCCACCGGAATGCGCAGGATGCGCGACAGAATCTCGGCCATGTTGTCGCGCACGGAGAAGCTGCCGAAGAGAAAGGCGTAGCGCCGGTCGTGGCGCAGATTCTCGATCGTCGTGAGAAGGCGCAGATAAGGCAGTGTGTTGTCGGGCTTGTCGAGCTTGCCCATCGCCTCGTTGATGCGATGGACGAGCGCGGCGATCGGATAGGGCACGGGCGTGTCGACCGTCAGATGCGCGTCGAGCGCGGCCTTGTCGAGCGCCTCGCGCTTCGCCGCGACGATCATGTCCTTCAGGATATAGGCCTCGCGGCTGCGTGAGACCGGTTCCTTGCTGCACAGGATCTCGACCATCTCTTCAAAGCTCAGGAGCCAATAGGGCAGCTGTAGATTCTGCGGCGTGATGCGCTCGCACATGCCGGGAAACGCCGTCGCGTATTCGCCATGCGGGTCGAGCAGCACGACGTGCCCGTTGGGATGGGCTTCCAGGAGCGAGCGCACGATCAGCACCAGCGCGCAGGATTTGCCCGAGCCGGTGGTGCCGAGAATCGCCGAGTGCTTCGCCAGCAGTTCCTGCGAGATGAGATAGGCGGTGCGGTCAGGATCCTGATGCAAGGTGCCGATCTCGAGCGTCCAGCTATTGGGCTTGTCGTAGATGAGGGCGAGATCTTCCGACGTCGCCTCGAACATCGGCGCGCCCAAGGTCGGGTAGATCGAGATGCCGCGCGTGAACACGGCCCAACCCTTGTCGCCGCGCGCGACCAGCTCGCCCAAGAGCTCGACATCGGCGAGAGCGCGGTCCTGGCCGCCCGGCGCCGTCGCCTGCTGCATCGCCAAGGATTCGATGAAGCCGAAAGCGATCGTGCTCGCGGTCGGGATCTTGACCAGCGCGCCGATCTGGAGATGGCCGTAGGGATCGCTGCCGCTGCTGGCGGCGTTGAGCACGCAGCTCAATTTGAAGCCCGAAACGGTGCTGACGCGACCGATGACGCGCGGCGCGCCACCGCTCGCGGCCGGCCGTGCTTCCTTGCCGAGCGAATGATCGAGCGGCGCGTCATCCATAATCCCGTCTCCCGGATCCAACTCCGGGCGGAACTATGGTCCTCGATTTATTGCGAAATCCTTGGCGCCTTTACGCCCGCGTAACGCTGGCTGCGGGCCGGCACCACCAGCCCGCAGCCGCAACACGCGGCGATCGGCGTTAATTTCAAGATTTACGCGCCTGTCGCCTCACCCAGTCCGGCCCGCTCTCGCGAATCCAGGCCTCAGCCTCGGCCTCGGAACGGAAATCGCTGATATGTCGCGCCGGGGTCTCCGCGTCGGGCTTGGTCACGACCTCGCAAGTCCCGTATTTCAGCAGCCTTACCGTGAAGGCCGAATCGACCTCCGCGAGCTTCTCCACTGTCGCCATTGCCACCTCTTTTTCCACTTTCGGGTTTCGCTGCCAGCTTGGTGCTGGTCTCGATATGGCGCCCGATGGTCCTCACCAAATTGTTATCGTTGTCATGAGGATGCCATACTCGGTAACGAATTTTCAAACATCTTGCGAGGTTTGCCGCGCATGCTAGCGTTGCGGCTAGTGGTCCGATTCCAACATTCGCATCCCGCCTGCGCCGGGCATTTTTGCGAATGTTGGAATCAAAGAACCACCGGTAACTATAGTATTTTATTGGAGTTTTTGATTTGACATTCGCTTTCGGTGCTCGCGCCAGCAGGGTAGCGAATGTCAAATCCACTCCACGGGGAGAAAACGCTGCGCGGTTGTCGCGCGAGGCTCAAAGAAGACTCTAAGTCCGGGGCATTGGATCATGATTCAACTGTCTATTTTATCGATCGTGTTGGCGGCACCATGAGCCCGACCATCGCGCAGTCGCGCACCATGTTGCCGAGTCGCGTCACGAGCTTCAGCCCCAACAAGCTGAAGCTCGGGATTTTCGGCAGCAATTGCTCCTCGGGGCGCGCCGCGACCAAGGTGCCCGAGCGCTGGAACGCGGGCTGGGACGAAAATCTTCGCCTCGCGCAGATGGCAGATGAGGCGGGCATCGATCTGATGCTGCCGGTCGGGCGCTGGCGCGGCTATGGCGGCGCCACCAATTTCGAGGGCTCGACCTGGGAAACCATCACCTGGGCCTGCGGCCTCTTGGCGCAGACCGAGCGCCTCAACGTCTTCTGTACGATCCACGCGCCGCTCGTTCATCCGGTTTTCGCCGCCAAGCAATTCGTCACCGTCGACCACGTCAGCCACGGCCGCTTCGGCGTCAACATCGTCTGCGGCTGGAACCAGGACGAGTTCGACATGTTCGGCGCGACGCAGCGCGAGCATGACGATCGCTATGAATATGGCACCGAATGGCTCGCCGCGATCGACGCGATGTGGAGCAGCAAGGAGCGCTTCGATTTCGCCGGCAAGTACATCAACTTGAAGGGCGTCGAGGCCGAGCCCAAGCCTTACGGCGGCACCCGGCCCTTGGTCATGAATGCCGGCTCCTCGCCCGCCGGCCGCGCCTTCAGCGCAAAATCATGCGACGTGCTCTTTCGCCCGTTACGCTCGCTCGAAGCCGGCGCGCAGGAAGTGAAGCAGACCAAGGACGAGGCACGCGCCTTCGGCCGCGAGATCGGCGTCTACGGCAATGGCTATGTGGTCTGCCGCAAGACGAGGGCCGAAGCCGAGGATTATCACCGCTACTACGCCGAGGAGATGGGCGATTGGGACGCGGTCGATCATCTCATCGGCATGAACAAGATCAACTCGCAATCCTATTCGGCGGAGTTCTTCAAGGCGTTCCGCATCCGCTTCGCCGCGGGGCATGGCGGATTTCCGATGGTCGGCGATCCCGACGACGTCGCCGATGCGCTGGCGAAGATCAGCGCAGCCGGTTTCGCCGGCATGTGCTTTTCCTTCGTCAATTACGTCGACGAATTCCCCTTCTTCCGCGACGAGGTCCTGCCCCGCCTCGAACGCATGGGTTTGCGCGCGAAACCGCGTTGAAAAGCGAAGCGCGAGGCGTAGAGGTCGGCGGGCGCATTTCCTGGCCGAGCCATTCCTCCCCCTCGCGCATTCGAGTCACCGGCTATTTCGCAACGTTCGGGCCGCAGCCACTGTAATTCGCGGCTTCGTTCGCCTTTTCGTCGCCCGTGTAGTGCCCGCCTTTCGACGCCTCCAACGCTTTCGCCAGCTGTTCCTGGTTCAACGCCTCGGTTGCCGCTCCTGGGCCGCAACCGCGATACTTCGCGGCGTCTTCGGCCTCTTTGTTGCCGCTGTAGGGGGCGGGCGTCGTGGCTTGTTGGGCCGCCGGCGCCTGGGCCGCCGGTACTTCGCCGGGCCCGCAGCCACTGTATTTCGCAATCTCCGACGCCTTGTCGCTATAGCAGCCGGTCGTGCCGTTCTGTTGTTGCGATTGCGCGAAAGCGGGAACTGCGAACAGCATTGCAGCGAGTCCGATTGCCGCGGAACCGCTGCGCATCATCGAAGCAATACGCATGTTCAAGACCCCCTTCTGTCTTGGGGAAACCGGGATTGGCTCCTTGCACAGAAATCTATCGTCTTGTCGCGCGCGGTGATTTGATCCCGGTCAATATTGGTAAAGTTTCCATGAATAGTCACAGCTACGCCCAGCGCATGAAACCAACTCGCGCCGGTCTGCAATGTCCGGTACCGCACATAAGATCTCGGTCGGTCACAACACACAACGAAGTGAGCCGGTGCGCAGTCGTCGCGACAGCACACCGCGAGAGACGGCCGGCGCGATTGCGCGCTCAGCCCTCCTCGACCTTGGGCGTCGGATAGCCCTTGCGGCGCTTGAAATCCTTGATCACCTCGCGCACCAGCCCGGCGACGGGCACGCTCATGCCGGCGCCGTCCGCTTCCTTCAAGACGATCGCCATGTCCTTCTCGGCCCAGGGCGTCGGCCGCGCATCGGCGCGCGCCGAGAGCGAGAAATTCTGCGCGCTCGAATGGACGAGCGCCGCGCGCATCGTCTCCTGATCGACGCCCAGCGCGTCGCCCAGCCGCAAGCCTTCGTCATTGGCCGCCATGCACGCCCAGAGAATCGAATTGTTGACCATTTTGCCGACCTGGCCCGCGCCGAAGCGCCCGAGATTGAAGATGTCGGAAGCAAAGGCCGAGAAGACGGGACGGCAGGCCTCGAAGGTGGAAGTGTCGCCGCCGCCCAGGATCAGCATGGTGCCGGCCTCGGCAAAAGGCTCGCCGCGCGTCAGCGCCATGTCGATGAGCACGATGCCGCTGCCCTCGAGCCGCTCCGCCATGCGCTTGGCATAAGCCGGCGCGATGGTCGAGCCCATGGCGACGACGAGGCCCGGCCGCGCGCCCGCTTTCAGCCCGTCCGCGGCGAAGACGACTTTTTCCACCTGCGCGTCGAAGCCGACCACGATCAGCACCGCGTCGCTCATGCCGGCGAGATCGCGTGGGGTATCGGCGATGACGACGCCCAGCTCTTTCGCCTTGGCGCGCGCCTCGGACGCGGGATCGCAGCCCGCGACCGTGAACCCCTTGGCGAGCAAATGCCGCGCCATCGGCCGTCCCATGGCGCCCAACCCGACGATGCCGATCCGCTTCAACATCTCCATCGCGCGCTATCCTTCCTGTTGCGCCGCGCCGCGAGGCCGGCGTGGTTGATCCGTGACGCGCGGTGCCGCGACCAAGCTGTGGCCTGCGCCCGCCATGCCGCTTTGATGGAACGGCCGCGTGCCAGGCACGTTGGCTTTATAGGCGCCGCGATCAACCGATCAACACGGCGCAAAGGAGGTACCCTGATGATGAAACGATTTTTGCTCGCGACCTCGATCCTGGCGCTGACCGCAGGCGGTGCCTTGGCGCAAGGCATGACGCCCAACGGCACGACGCCGGGCAGCACGGCGCCGGCGACGCATGGCCTGATCGCGCCCCGCACCCCCACGCCCGGCATGCCGGCGACCGGCGCCGCCAGCGGCGACACCGGCAGCAACCGCAGCGGCGCGATGAACGGCAGCAACGCCAGCAGCGACAACAGCGGCGCGATGAACAATGGAAAGGCCTCGACCTCGACCGCGAGCCGCTCGGCGGCCACGGTGAAAGAGGCGCAGACCGCGCTCAAGGATGAGGGGCTCTATCAAGGTCATGTCGACGGCAAGATCGGTCCCGCGACCAAGGCCGCCATCGCCAAATTCCAAAAGCGGAAAGGGCTGCAGCAAACCGCGAAGCTCGACAGCCGCACCATGAACGAGCTCCTGAGCGGCGGCGGCAGTAGCGGCGGCGCCGGTAACAGCGGCGGCGCCATGGGCGGCAGCACCGGCACGATGGGCGGCGGCGCCACGCACTGACGCGCATCCTCGCCATTGAGCTCACTGCGAGGCGGATGGCGCGGCGGAGATCGACTCCGTCGCGCCTCCCGCTTGCGTGGTTTCGATATCACGAATAAGCGATGAGATTGCAGAGCGGCGCGGCAGTCGCTACACCGCGCGCCCATGAACGCTCAAGCGACGATCGACGCCAATCCGCGCTTCCGGCGCCTCGCCGATTATCTCGCCGCCAAGGCGCCGCCGGGAAAGCTTCCCGGCCGCCAGCATATCGAGCCAACCGAGCTCGCCGATATCCTGCCCTGGCTGATGCTGATCGATGCCGTGCCGCAGCAAGACGGCGCGACGCGCTATCGCTTGCGCCTTGTCGGCACCGAGGCGGCGTCGATCCAGGGCAGCGACAGCACCGGCAAATTCGTCGACGAGGTCCTGACCGGCAGCGAAGGCACGGAAGTCATCGCCGGCTATGACGAGGTCCGCCGCACCCGCCGGCCGCAGCATCGCCGCGGCGTGGTCGCGATCGCCGGACGCGAGCACGTCCCTTACGAGCGCATCGCCTTCCCGCTGGCGAGCGACGGCGAGACGGTCGACCGGCTGCTCCTGATCTTCGCCCGCGACGGTTAGTGTCGTGGTTTCGAAGTTCGCCCGGTGCCGATATCGGCGATGTCGCGAGCTTCGAAACCGGAACGACACTAGGATTCAACAAGTAGCTCGCGTCCTCACGATTCCGAAATTCGCGTGATCTGGATATCGGCTCCCCGCGAATTTCGGAATCGGGACACTCGAGCCGCGCCGCGCGCTCTAAATCCTCGACACTCTTTCCGGTCTGACATAGGGTTGTCGCCATAAGCGCCCGAAGCGGCGCGGTGCGAGGGAGGAGAGACCGTGGCTTCGTTCCATGGGCGGTGGCTGCGCCGCCTGCCGCCTCATCGCGTTAGGCGGTATCGCAGCCGGTCCGAACGCCAAGAAACCGCACGCGGCCGTCGCCACCGCTATCTGCGCATCGCGCTCGCCGCGCTCGCCCTTGCCACCGCGCCTTTGGCGCAAGCGCATCCGGCCGCGGGCGGCGCGGGCTTCATCGCGTCGGACATCGCCGGCGCCAACGGGAATGGATCTTTGACGCGTTAGAGGGGGCGCGCGGGTGGTGTGCGTCGCAGCGTTCTCGCGCGACGCGCGCCGCCCGCGCAGATTTTCCGCGAGACCCGCGACCGCCGCGTCTGCGATCGATTACCGCGCCGGCACCAGACGCGGCTCGGCCTCGCCCTCTTCAGCGGAGATTTGCTCCAGCGCCTTGCCCTTGGTCTCGATGCCGACCCCGAGCAGCGCGATCGCGGCGATGAGATAGGTCAGCGCGAAAGTGTGCAGCACATAGGCGCCGAGCCCCGAGGCCAGCATCAGCCCGACGATGGTCGGCGCGAGGAAGGAGCCGATGCGGCCGATGCCGAAGACCCAGCCCACCGCCGTCGCGCGCATCGCCGTCGGATAGAGCTCGCCCGCATAGATCGTGGTCGGCCCATAGACGCCGGGATTGACCCAGCCGACGCAGGCGATCGCCGCGAACATCCAAGCGCCGCTCGCCATCGCGAACCAGAGATGGAACCCGGCGCCGATGAGATAATAGAGGAACAGCACCGGCCGCCGCCCGTAGCGATCGATGAGGAAGGAGCAGGCGGAATAGCCGAAGATCGCGGCGCTTGCCTGGACGAGCTGGAACAGGATCGCCTCGCTCAACGGCACGCCGCGCTGCGTCAGGATCGTCGGCAGCATGAAGAGAATGCCGTTGGACGACCACAGGAAGCAGAACGACACGATCCATAGCAGGATCGTGCGCCGCCGCCGTCCCGGCGCCAAGAGCTGCAACACGGTGACGCCGGTGCGCGGCACGGCGCTGGGCGCGCTTACGGCCGCGCTCGCCGGCGCCGACGCCTTGCCGAGCACCTGCTCCTCGATCGCGGCGACGGTGCGCTCGGCATCGACGCGGCGTCCCTTGCTGACGAGGTAGCGCACCGATTCGGGCACGTTGCGGCGGACGAAAACCAGGATCAGTGCCGGCAGCACGCCGACGACGAAAAGCCAACGCCAGCCGAAATGCGGAATGATGGCGAGGCTCAACCCCGCCGCGACCACGAGGCCCACGGGAAAGGCCGCCATCATATTGCCGGTCGCGGCGCCGCGGATGCGCCCCGGCATATATTCGGCGACCAGGGTGCAGGCGACCGGCACCTCGCCGCCTAAGCCGAAATTGGCGAGGAAGCGCGCGGTCACGAGCGAGACCATGTTCCATGCGCCGGCGGAAAGCCCGGTAAAGATCGCGAAGATCCCGATCGTCGTCTGAAACGCCGTGCGCCGGCCGATATAGTCGGAGATCGTTCCCCAGAACAGCGCGCCGAGGAACGCACCGAACAGGCCCGAGGTCGCGAGCAGCCCCGCCTGCGCCGGGCCTAAGCCGAATTCATGCGCGATCGGCGGCAGCGCGGCGCCGAACATCGCGAAATCCGCGGCATCGAACAGCGTGCCGAAGAAAGCGAGAACGAGCAGCTTCTTGTGCCAGGATGAAAAAGGCAGCTGCTCCACCCGCGCCAGCAAGCTCGCGGCCGCATCCCCACTCGTCGCCATCCGATCCTCCCCGCGCCGAGCGTCCTGCCGCGATTGGCCGCGCCCGTACGATCGATTGTTAGCGCGCGTCGCGCGGCGCGCCGGGCGGCTTTCTAAACCGCGCCCCGATCGCGATCAAGCACGGAAGGCGGACCCCACTGCCCGCTAGCGATGATGCCAGCGATCGTCGCGGTCGTGATGCCAGCCGCCCCAGCCGCCGTGGAAGCCGAAATAGAACGGATCGCTCCAGCGCGGGTAATAGAAATAGGGATAGGCGGGATAGGCCGGATAGACATAGGCCGGCGAATAGGCGTAGGTCGCTTGCGCCGGCGGCGGCACGCTGTCGCCCTTCGCCGCCATGCATTGGATATAGCCGAGATTGTAG
>JBJKPV010000108.1:0-5843 GCA_046706015.1 Allostellaceae bacterium
ACCCAGCCATCGTCGGTCGACAGGAACCATCCGGCATCGGCGGCCGCCTGCTGCTTTGACGCCTGCTTCTTGACTGTCGGCGGCTGCTTTTTCGCCTTCGGACCCTGCGCGGTGCGGTCGAGGAAGTTGAAATGATCGACCAGCAGCAGCGCCTCGATGGCGAAGACGGTCGCGACGTCGTCGTCATAGACGGCGAGCAGATTGTCGCCATTCGCCTCTTCGCCGCCAAGCGCCAGATTTGACGAGCCGCAGAAGACCACGGGGTCATCGCCCCTGAAGCCGCACACCACGAATTTGTGGTGAATTTGGTGCCCCACCCCGAGGATATTGGGCACTTGGTTGAAGGGCGGCGGCAACTGCGTATTGACCGGTTTGCCCGTCACCAGCACGCCCGTCTTCTTGCCGAGCGGATAATAATAGGTGCCGCCGGGACTGTCGGAAATGCCGAAGCTGAAGATGTCCTGGTTGGCATGGAGCGTCTTGAGCGCGTCGTAGACCGGATTTTCCGCGGGCTTGCTCTGCGTGCCGGTCTTTTTGTTCCGTCGCGGCGCCGAGGCGATCGTCATCACCGCGAACAGCACGCTGCCCTTGCCGTTCTTCTGCTTGCTCTCTTGCCTGATGCGGTCGACGATGACTTGCAGCACGGCGCCGGCATGCGCAGGGTCGTGCGGCGAAAAGGTAATATCGGTCTTGGGCGTCGCCTTGTCTTTGAAGCTGAAGGTGCCGGTCGACCATTGGGTCTTGACGAAGGCGGGCTCTTTGACGTCGTCCTGCCACGCCTCGGCGAAGACCGACGCGTAGCAGTCGGCGACCTGCGTATCGTCGTAGATGAGAATGTGGTTCGAATTGACGTAAATGCCGGTCACCGAAAAATTGGTCGATCCCGTCAGCACCTTCACCGGCGTGTTTTTCCCGGCGCCCTTCTTGTAAACGATGAACACCTTGTCGTGAGCATAGCGGCCGAACTTTCCGCGCTTGAGCAGCGCCTTGTTGCCGGCCGCCTTCAGAAAAGCCTTCTCGAAATCATCCTCCAGCGGCGGCTTCTTCGGCTTTTTGGCTTTTTTCGCCGCCGCGCCCGACGCCGTCGCCTTCGGCGTGCCCTGATGATGAAGCGCGGCGTCGTCGAGAATGATGCGGATGCGGCCCTGCTTTGCGAGTTTCAGCAGGATGTCGACGATATCGGGCTCGTTCAGATCATAGGCGAAAACGTCGATGGCGAGACTGTCGTCCGACAACACCTCGTCGAGAATGGCAAAAATCTTTTCGCGGGCCGTGAAGCCGAGCCATTCATAGGCTTGCCGATAGGTGAATTCCTCGCCTTGCGCGTTCTTGCCGGCGACCGCCGAGGTGTCGAACTGCAGCTTTCGATCATGCGGCTGTATTTTGGTGTCTTTGCCGAAGTGATTGACGAAGGCTTGCGACTGCGTGTAGCCGCGCGCGAAACCGAGCGTCAGATTGCCCTTGGTGAACTCGTCCACCGTGATCGTGACCGACGCGCTCAGCGCCGGATCGAGCGGCTGGAGCGAATGGCTGTCATCGAAGAAGCGCGGCGTCGCCGTGTAAGTGTAGGTGCCGAAAAAGGGCTTTATGCCCTGATGGACCTGACCGGGCACGTGCACCCAGCGAAATTTATGGATCGGCGCGTTGATGCTCGAATTCGCCGATTCGTTGGCGAGTTGGGCGTGATCTCCCGGCTTCGCGAAACGAAGGTCGTTGTGGAGATAGTAGGCCGGCTGCCCTTTCGGCTGACAGGCGACGGTGAAGCCCGCCAGATTCTTCGTGGCCGTCTTGTTGGAGAAATCGAAGGCAAGAAGTGTCTTGGCGTCGCCGCGATAAGCGCGCAGCGAGAAACTCCCCTTCTTCTGTGCGACGCTCGCCATGCATTCCTCCGAAGGCCGGCCGACCTTATCGCCGTGGATGCATTCGCCCACCCGACGCCACGCCGCCGTGCCTAGCGTAATGAGTGCATAGTCTCGTGACATTACTATGAATTGTAAGACCCCCGCAATAAAGTCGCGGCCATAGCGCCGCAAGAAGAGGGTGGCCGTGGTGACGCGTGCCGCGGTACCGGCGATGGCTCAGCACGACGGCGTCACCAGCCCCTTCGCCTTTATGGCCAAGGAGAGAGAGGGCAACGACGCCGGCCTGACCCTTACATGCACGGCGCTGAGGGCGTAGTCTCGCCGGAGATAAGGTTGCGCCACCAGGAGAGGACGAGGATGACCGACACACCTTATACGCCGCCGAAAGTTTGGACCTGGGAGAAGCCCGATGGCGGGCGATACGCCAACACCAACCGGCCGATCGCCGGCGCGACCCATGAGAAGGAGCTGCCGGTCGGCAAGCATCCGCTGCAGCTTTATTCGCTGGCGACGCCCAACGGCGTGAAGGTCACGATCATGCTGGAAGAGTTGCTTGCGCTCGGCCATCGCGGCGCCGAGTACGACGCCTGGCCGATCAAGATCGGCGAAGGCCAGCAATTCGGCAGCGGTTTCGTCGCGATCAATCCGAATTCCAAGATCCCGGCTTTGCTCGACCGTTCCGAGTCCAAGCCGGTGCGCGTGTTCGAAACGGGTTCGATCCTCGTCTATCTCGCCGAGAAATTCGGTGCACTGCTGCCGACCGAGCGCGCCGCGCGCGCCGAATGCTTCAATTGGCTCTTCTGGCAGATGGGCAGCACGCCCTATGTCGGCGGCGGCTTCGGCCATTTCTACGCCTATGCGCAGACCAAGATCGAATATGCCATCAACCGCTTCACCATGGAGACGAAGCGCCAGCTCGACGTGCTCGACCGGCGCCTCTCTGAAAGCGAATACATCGCCGGCGACAGCTACACGATCGCCGACATCGCGATCTGGCCGTGGTATGGCGGCCTGGCGCAGTACAACCAGTATGGCGGCGCCGAATTCCTGTCGGTGCAGGATTACAAGAACCTGCAGCGCTGGACGACGCAGGTCGGGGCGCGCCCGGCGGTGAAGCGCGGCCGCAAGGTCAACCGGCTGAGCGGCGATCCCGCGGATCAGCTCCACGAGCGGCACGATGCCAGCGACTTCGAGACGAAGACGCAGGACAAGCTCGCACCCGCCAAGAGCTGAGGGGCGCGCCGCTCGTTTCGTGCGGCATGAAAAAGCCCGTACCGGGTCCCCTCGGTACGGGCTTTTCGCTAGAGCGTTTTCCGCCGAAGTGGAAGCCGGTTCGGCGCAGAAAACGCGACAAAACCAACGACTCTCGAGCGTGGTCCGATTCGATCTGATCGGAACACGCTCTGGGCTGTTCGAAAACTCAAGCCGGCGCGACCTCGTGCGTGACCGGCTTCGCCTTGGCCGCAACCGGGTCCTTCAAGCCGAGGATTCGGCGCGCATTGTGGAACAAGATCTTTTCCTGATCGCTGGCGGAGAGGCCGATCTCGTTGAAGAGCTTGAGACAGGTGCTCGGGTCCCAGCACGGATAGTCGGTGCCGTAGAGAATATTGTCGACGCCGTAATAGTCGATGGCGAATTTCATGCCCGCGCTGTGCGGCGACACCGTGTCGGTGAACATGCGCTTCAGATAGGTGCTGGGATCGCGCGGCAGCTTCGCGGCCTTGGAGTTCTTGTCCATGCGGCCCGACTGATAGGGCAGGGCGCCGCCCGTATGCGACACGAAAATTTTCAACTTCGGATGCCGCTCCATGATGCCCGAGAGCACCAGGCGATAGGCGGCGGTGCTGACATCGATGACGCGGCCGAGGCTCAAATAGAGCGCGCCGCCGTAGCCGTCGAGCATCTCTTCATAGATGCCGTCGGTTGGATGCATGAACAAGGTCACGCCGAGCTCCTCGGCGCGGTCGTAGAACGGCTCGAGCCGCTCGGCGTCGATTCGCGTATCGGTGCGGATGCTGCCGGGGAGATTCATCCCGCACAGACCGAGCTCGTTGACCGCGTGTTCCATCACCTCGATCGCCACCTTGGTGTCGATCAGCGGCAGCGCGCCGGTGCCGTGGAAGCGGCCGGCGTGCTTCCTCTGCATCGTCGCCATCTCTTCGTTCCACATCATCGCGAGGTCGCGGCCTTCCTCGGCCTCGAAATCCGAGAACGCGACCGAGAACGGGCCGATCGAGCACACCACGTCGAAATCGTGGCCGAGGCTGTCGAGATGGGCGAGCAACGCATCGAGGTCGAACCATTCGCCGCCGGCGTTCGAGATCGGCCTGCCGCCTTCCTTGCGGCGATAGAGATAGCCGCCCTTGCTGTTGGGCTGGGCCGTCGGGAAATCCTTGCGCTTGCAGATCCGGTCGAGAACCGAACGGGGCCGCCAGTGGAAGTGAGAATCGATGATGCGCATAGCCGCGTCTCCTGCCGCTTGGTTCCGCACGACCTTGCCGGGTCGCCGGGATGCCTGTCCCGAACCGCGTGTTATTGCCCCTGATTTTATGGAGAGGGATGGCAGGGGTCAATCAAACGATCCCGCGACGGCGTGTGATGCTCGGAACGGCCCAGGGTGCGGTCTGCGGCGGTCTCAACGCCTCTCGGCGCGACCGATCCATGCGAGCCCAAAAATCGGACGCGCGCTCGTTCTTCATCCCGCTTCTTCCGGCGTTGCGCCGCCGCGACGACGGGGGAATACTGGCGGAAGAAAAGAAAGGGAGAAAACGTCGTGGCCGGATTGTCGCTGACGATCGCGCTCGAGCTCTACGATCGGCACATGCCCTTCTTCCTCGGAACCGTGAAACGGCCCGAGGGGCTGTCGCTCGACTGCCGCGAGGTCGGCATGGAGGCACCGGGCCGCCACGGGCTCGATCGGCACGGGCGCATTCTGCGCGGCGAGTTCGACATCGGCGAGATGTCGCTGGGCTCCTATGTGATGGCGAAGGTGCGGGGTGCGCCGTTCGTGGGCGTGCCCGTCTTTCCGCGCCGGCTCTTCAGCCAGAACCACATCCTCGTCAACGCCGGCGCGGGGATCGACAAGCCGACGGATCTGATCGGCCGCAAGGTCTCGATCCGCGCGTTCCAGGTGACCATGTCGGTGCTGGCCAAGGGCGATTTGAAGTTCGAGTACGGCGTGCCGTGGGAGGACGTCCACTGGCTCACGCAGGCGCCGGAGGTATTGCCGTGGACGCCCGGCCGCCCGGTGCGCATCGAGCGGCTCGCCAAGGGAAGCGAGCCCGGCAAGATGCTGCTGGCGGGCGAGCTCGACGCACTCATCCATCCGCATCCACCGCACGAATTGTTCGAGACGACGGACAAGGTGCGGCGCCTCTTCCCCGATACGCGCGGCGAGTGCATGCGCTATTACCGCAAATACGGCGACTACCCGATCATGCACATCCTGGTGATGAAGGAAGATCTGGCGCGACGCGAGAAGTGGCTTCCCCGTGCCGTCATCGAGATGTGGGAGGACGCGAAGGCCCAGACCCGCTACCGCTACACCGATCCCGGCTATTCGATGCTCGCTTTCGCCCGCAACGAGATGGAGGCGCAGGACCGCGATCTGTCGCACGACCCCTGGCCCTCGGGCCTCAAGGCGAACCGCGCCAATCTCGAGCGCTTCATCATGTATTGCCACGACCAGACGCTGATCGACCGCAAGCTCGCGGTCGAGGAATTGTTTCACGATTCGGTGCTGGATACCTGACGGGAGGATCCCATGGCCTATAGCTTGGACGCGTTCTGCAAGGATTGCCGCGAGGCGCTGCGCACGCAGCCTGGCGATGCCGGGCGCGAGAGCATCCGCCGCAACCTCGAACGCCTGCTCCAGAACAAGGAGTTGGTTGAGAGGGAATGCGCGCCCGACCGGCCGCGCGGCACCTATCGGCTCTATCACGATCCGGACTATGACTTTCACGTGCTCGCGCACTGCTTCGA
>JBJKPV010000109.1:0-5426 GCA_046706015.1 Allostellaceae bacterium
GCCGAGGAGCGCGGCATGAAGCTGCCGGATCCGGCGGCGCGCGAGATCGTCTACGGCATGCCCTACGAGGAATGGAAGAAGAAATACCAGAAAGAGCCGACCAAGCCGGTGGACGCGGCAGCGCACAAGCACTGAGCCGGCGGGCATTGATCCCGCACCCGCTCTCCGATAGGGTCGCGCCCGCCAGCGAAGAACAAGGAGGGGCTCATGGCGAAGGTCGGCGGCGTCGCCGGAGAGCGCTTGAAATCGTTTATCGAGCGTGTCGAGCGCCTCGAGGAAGAGAAGAAGGCGCTGGCCGACGATATCCGTGACGTCTATGCCGAGGCGAAGGCCAACGGCTTCGAGGTCAAGGTAATGCGCCAGATCGTCAAGCTCCGTAAGATGGACAAGGACGACCTCGACGAGCAGGAGGCGTTGCTCGAAACCTATATGCGCGCGCTCGGTATGCGCGGCAGCGGGCGCGACGCCGCGGAATAGCGCGGCCGAGCGACGCCTTTGACCGAGATCACGGCGCTGCAAACCGACATCACGAGGCTGGCTGTCGACGCGATCGTCAACGCGGCGAATTCCTCGCTCTTGGGCGGTGGCGGCGTCGATGGCGCCATTCACCGCGCCGCGGGCCCGGAGCTGCTCGCCGAGTGTCGCGGGCTTGGCGGCTGTCCCACCGGCGAGGCACGGATCACGCGCGGCTACAGGCTTCCGGCAAAGCACGTCATCCACACGGTCGGGCCGGTCTGGCGCGGCGGCGGCGATGGTGAGGATGAGCTGCTGGCGCGGTGTTACCGGAGCAGTTTCGCGCTGGCGATCGGCCATGGGCTCGGCTCGATCGCGTTTTCCGCGATCTCGACTGGGATCTATGGTTTTCCGCGCGACCGTGCCGCGCGCATCGCCGTTGCCGAGACGCGGCGGGCGGCCCCGGACGCGACCGGGCTCACGCGGATCATCTTCGCCTGTTTCGACGCCGAGACTCTGGCGCTCTACCGCGTCGAGCTCGGCATGGGCTCAACCGACTAAGCTCAGTCGAGCTTCTTGTCGTCGAGCGCCTTTTCCGTCCGTTCCGCCTCGCGCCGTTCCTTGGCGCGGTCGTCCTTGGCACGGCCATACCGGACGCGGTTCTCGGTCGCCGCTTCGCCCTTGGCCTTGCGCTCGCGCGCCTTGCGGTACCGGTTCAGATTGACGATCTCAGCCATGATCGCGCCTTCTCATCGCTCACGCTCTGCGCGCGGCAGTTCACCCTGGCGATAGCACTCCAGGACGAAGAGGCGCAAGGCGCTTGAAAGGTTACCGGCCCGGCCGGCATCGATTCCCGCAACCAGGGCCGCGAGCGAGGTGCCGCGCCCGTGTGCCAGCGCCCGCAGGTCGCGCCAGAACTCCTCCTCGAGCGAGAGGCTGGTGGCGTGGCCGGCGATTCGAATCGAGCGTTTGCGCAGCGAAGGGGGCATCGCGTGCCGCTCAGTTTGGACCCAACATCGCGGCGGGGTCGACCCAGCGGTCGAAATCCGAGGGCGCGACGTAGCCGAGAGCGGCCGCCGCCTCCTTCAAGCTCGTGCCCTCGGCCAAAGCGCGCTTGGCGATCTCGGCCGCCTTGTCATAGCCGATATGGGGCGTCAGCGCCGTCACCAGCATGAGCGAGCGGTGCATCAGTTCGTCGATGCGCGCGCGATCGGCGGTGATGCCGGCAACGCAATTGGCGGCAAAGCTCGAAGCCGCGTCGCCGATGAGCCGCAGTGATTGCAGCAAATCATAGGCGATTACCGGTTTGAAGACGTTGAGCTCGAAATTTCCCTGACTACCGGCGACCGTGATCGTCACGTGATTGCCCATTACCTGAGCCGCCACCATGGTCACGGCCTCGGCCTGGGTCGGGTTGACCTTGCCGGGCATTATCGACGAGCCGGGCTCGTTCTCGGGCAAATGGAGCTCGCCGAAGCCGCAGCGCGGTCCCGAGCCCATAAGCCGAATGTCGTTGGCGATCTTCATCAGCGAGGCGGCAAGCACGTTGAGCGCGCCCGACAGCTCGACCAGCGCGTCATGGGCGGCGAGCGCTTCGAATTTGTTTGGCGCCGAGGCGAAGTCGATCCCCGTGATCTCACGCGCCGCCGCGGCGAAGCGCTCGGCGAAGCCGCGCCGCGCGTTGAGCCCCGTGCCGACTGCGGTGCCGCCTTGCGCCAGATCGTGCAGCCGCGGCAGGGTCGCCTCGACGCGCGCGATCCCGAGTTCGATCTGGCGGGCATAGGCGCCGAACTCCGCGCCCAAGGTCAAGGGCGTCGCGTCTTGCAGATGAGTGCGACCGATCTTGACGATCTCTTTGAATTCGAGCGCCTTGTCGGCGAGCGCGCGGTGGAGGCTCGCGAGGGCGGGCAGGAGACGCTCCTCGATCTCGAGCGCCGCCGCGATGTGCATCGCAGTCGGAAAGCTGTCGTTCGAAGATTGGCCGAGATTGACGTGGTCGTTGGGATGGACCGGGTCCTTGGCGCCGCGCCCGGCGCCCAAGAGCTCGTTGGCCCGGTTGGCCAGGACCTCGTTCATGTTCATGTTGGTCTGGGTTCCCGACCCGGTCTGCCACACGACGAGTGGGAATTCCTCGTCATGCTGTCCGGCGATCACCTCGTCGGCGGCCGAGGCGATCGCCGTGCCGAGCCGCTGATCGAGCGCACCCAACGACACATTGGCGAGGCAAGCGGCCTTCTTCTGGATAGCGAGGGCCCGGATCAGGACCGCCGGCATGCGCTCGCCGCCGATGCGGAAATTCTCCAGCGAACGCTGCGTCTGCGCGCCCCATAAGCGGTCGGCCGGCACCTCGATCGCGCCCATGCAGTCGCGTTCGGTGCGGGTGGCGTGGTGCTGCGACATGGTTACCTCCTCGCTGGAGCGGTCGGGCTCAGGGTCAGGATATGGCAATCGGCGGGCGAGGCCAAAACAGAGGGCTCGGGCTTTGCCATTTGTTAGGAATTTCGCGCCGTGATAGAGGCGAGGCGCCGGGTGCGCCGAGCGAGGTGCGGGTCATGATCATTTATGACACGTTGAAGCGCGCGATCGAGCTCCATCATTGCGTTCGTATCCGGGCTGGCGGGTTTGAACGCAGCGTCTGCCCCGTCGCCCTCGGCATCAAGGATTCGCAGCAAAAGCTGCTCGCCTTCCAATATGCGGGGCAGAGCGCCTCAGGGCTCTCGCCCGAGGGGGGCTGGCGCTGCTTTCCGCTGCGCGACATCATCTCGGCCGAGATGATCGGCGATCCGTGGCACGCCACCGGTATCGCCGTGACGAAGGTCGAAGCGACCTTCGATCAGATCCTATGCGGCGTGGGTGCCCTGCGCCCCGTCTACGACCACCTCAAGCGGCCGATGGCACATTAGCGACCCCGCCGGTCCCTTCGACGGGCTCAGGAGCAGGGGGTCGCAAAGCAAGAGCTAACCGCGCCAAGCCGTCAGGGCGCGATGAATTGGAAGAGGCGGCGCGCGGGCTCTTCGTGCCGGCTGCGGACGATCTCGCCGATATGCGCGCGCTGCTCCGGCGTAAGCGTCTTGAGGAAGATCAGCAGCTCGCTCGACGCCTCTTTTTGAAACGCTGTGCGGTTGTCGTTCACCTGTGCGCCGAGCTTCGTCACCAGATCATTGTCGGGAGCGGGCTTGGCGAGCTCCGTCCAGATCTGGGCGAGGAGCGGCTGATTGGCCTCGCGCGCGGCGCGGGCGTGCTGGCGCAGCTGATGGATGAATTGGTTGAAGGCCTGACGTTGCGGGCCGGTGAGCTGCAGCGTCTCGCCGAATGCGTGCAGCCGCTCCGAGAAAGGCGGAGGGCGCATGAAGGTCTTTACCCAGACCAGCCCGCCGATGAAGAACACGTTGAGGGTGAGCGAAAGCGCCAGGGCAACCCATACCAGACGCCCGCGCCAGCCGGATCGCCGGCTGGCTTCCGCTAGGCTGGTCATGTGCCGGATTCGCCGTTCAGATAGGAATCGATCGTGGTCGGTGCGTCGAAGGAATCGAACACCGCGCTTTGCGCGCTGTCGCCGCCGGAAAGCCCCGCAAGACTCTGATAGGCATCGCTGCCCATCGTAAACCCGACCAGGCTGACAGCGACGAGGCTGGCGGCGACGCCGCTCCAGGCGAGCGCATTGCGCCAGCTGCGCACCGGGCGGCGCAGCGGTACCACATTGCCGTCGGGCGCCAGCGTCTCGCGGTCGGCGACGAGGGCGCACGCGCTCGCGATCATCGCCTCATCGGCATCGACGCTCGCCACCGGCGCCGCGACGGCCGCGCGCAACGCGACCAATTCGGGCCAAGCGGCAGGGTCATCGGCGAGCCAGGCTTCGACCGGCTCGGCCTCGTTCTCGCTCAGCCGGTGGTCGGCATAGGCCGCCAGCAGGGCGGTGCTCGGCGCAGCCGCTCGGGCCTCGCCGCGCCCGCGCCAGCGGCGCCACAAATCCCGCTCTTCCTTTCCGGCCCCCAATTTAACCATCGCTTGTCTCCTGGTTCCGTTTTAGGCGCCCAGCCCGGGCTCCATCCCCGCCTTCCAATTCGTTGAAATTGCTAACCTTTAGCCTCTTTCTCGTCGACCGCGAAATGACTGCGCAATTTAAGCATCGCCTTGTGGTGGGTGCTGCGCACGGTCTGCGGGTCGATGCCAAGCTGCGCCGCGATCTCCGCCACCTCCAGGTCGCGCTCATAGATCAGCGACAAGATGAGCTTCTGGCGCGGCGAGAGCAGCCCGTCGGGAATGCGCACCTTCTCGCGCGGCTCGTCATGGACGGCGAGCGCGATCTCGGGCACGGCGTCGATCGGCGTCACGCCGATTTGGCGCCGGCGCTGCACGTCGCGCGCCGTGCTGCGCGCGACGATGGTGAGCCAGGTCGAAAGCCCGGCGCGCGTCGGGTCATAGGTCTTGAGCAGTCGGAAATCGTCCTTGCACAGCCGCGCGAAGACTTCCTGCACCAGATCCTCGAATTCGGTGCCGGCGCGCGCGGCACCACGCACGGCCGAGAGAATGAGCCCGGCATAGCGCCGCACGAACCAGTCCCATGCCGCCTTCTCGCCCCGGATGAGCGCCGCGAGATCGACCGGGTTATCGGCCACGCTTGGTCCGGCTCTTCTTTTGCACCCGCCGCTCTGCCGCGGCGAAGGCGCGTGCCGCCCATTGCGCAAGATGCTCGCCATCCTCGAGCACCTCGGCTGGAATTTCGTGATAGCCGAGCGCGACTGTCCTGGCCCCGCGCGCATAGGTGAAGGCGGTCATGCCTGCGGCCGCGAAATCGCCGCGATTGCCGTCATCTGTCCGCAGGTAAAGAACGTCGGCGTGGATCAATCCGATCATCGTGTTGCCGCGAAAAACGCCGTGGCCGCCGAACATGCGCCGCATCTCGACCGGAGCCCAGCGGCGAAATTGGTCGCGAACATAGCTGAGAAATTGGGGCCCGTCTTCGGCCGTCA
>JBJKPV010000110.1:0-3452 GCA_046706015.1 Allostellaceae bacterium
AGCGATCGATGATGAAGCTGGTGTTCTCGATCATCTCCCACGAGGCTTCGAGCGCAACGGCGGCGAGGAAGCGAAGCCCGATCGGCCAGCGCCGCCCGACGAGCCAGAAGAGAAGATAAAAGCAAAAGCCGTGGATGATTTGCGAGAAGCTGTACCAGTCGGTGAGATGCTGGGAGTTGCCGGCGCTCAACACCTCGCCTTCCCACAGCTTCACATAGCCGCAGGTGCAAATCGCGACGCGCCCCATCAGATGCTCGACGAGCGCCTGCGTCGCGATCAGCGCGATGGCGCCAGCCGCCCAGACGCGCGGCGGAATTCTGTCTGCCCATGCGATCGCGCTGTCGCGCCAGCTCACGGGCAAACGCGCCTCCGTTCTAGGCCGGTGATTGGGACGCGTGATCGATCCTGGGCGTCAATCGGCGCGCCGCACGGCGATCGATGCGTTGTGCCCGCCAAAAGCAAAGGAATTGGAGATCGCGATGTCGATCCGACCGTTGCGCGCCTCGTTCGCGACGTAGTCGAGATCGCATTGTGGATCGGGCGCGAGATAATTGGCCGTCGGCGGAATGAACCCGCCGCGTATGCCGAGGATGGTCGCGGCGAGCTCGATCGCCCCTGCCGCGCCGAGCGTGTGGCCATGCATCGACTTGGTCGAGGAGATCGCGAGCTTACGCGCGTGGTCGCCGAAGACCATATGCAGCGCCTTGGTCTCGGTGACGTCGTTGGCCGTGGTGCCGGTGCCATGCGCGTTGACGTAATCGACCGCGCCGGGCGAAAGCCCCGCATCCTTGAGGCAGGCGGCCATGGCGCCGGCCGCGCCCTCGACCGCCGGCAGCACGATGTCGCTCGCATCGGAGGTGGCGCCGAAACCGATGATCTCGGCAAGGATCTCGGCACCCCTGGCAAGCGCATGCTCGCGCGTCTCGATGACGAGAATGGCGGCGCCCTCGCCCAGCACCATGCCCTTGCGGTCGCGCGAGAAAGGCCGGCAGGTGTCGGGCGCCATCACCCGCAGCGCCTCCCAGCCCTTGATCGTGCCGAAGGTGAAGACCGCTTCCGTGCCGCCGGTCACCGCCGCTTCGGTCATGCCGGCGCGCACCATGTGGAAAGCGACGCCGATCGCGTGATTGGCCGAGGAGCAGGCCGACGCCACCACGAAAGACGGGCCGGTGATGCCGTGCTCCATGGTGATGTGGCTGCACGGCGCATTGATCATCAGCTTGGGGATGGTGAAGGGATGAAGGCGTTTGGCGCCCTGGCCATAGACGCGCAGATAATTCTCGTCGAGCGTGGTCTGACCGCCGACACCCGAGCCGATGATGGCGGCGGTGCGCGCGCCGAGGCCGCCGCGGAACGCGAGTCCGCTTTCACCGACCGCCTCACGCGCCGCAACCAGCGCGAATTGCGTGCAGCGGTCATAGAGCGCGAGCTTTCCGCTCTCGAAATGCTGTTCGGGCTCGAAGCCCAGCACCTGAGCGCCGATCTTCGTAATGAGTCCTTCACTGGGGTTGATGGTGATCGGGCCGATCGCGCTCTTGCCGGCACGCAAGCTCGCGGCGAAGTCCCGCGCATTCTGACCAGGCGCGGCGCAAACCCCGATGCCGGTGACGACGACACGATTCAAGGGCTTGATCCTCAGGCGGCCAGAAGCGCTTGCGTCACGCCGCGCCCGGCTTTTGCTCGCGCACCAGCTGAGCCACGGCGTCGATGACGTTGCCGGCGGTGGTGAAGCTGATGCCCGCGGAATTGGTTTCGTTGGCGTTGAACGGAATCTCGATATTAAACTTTTCCTCGAGCGCGAAAACCAGCTCGATCGAATCGAGCGATTCGAGGTTGAGGTCGGCAAGCTCGGTGTCGCGCGTGACTTTCGACGCGTCGACTTTCGCTTGTTTGGCGATAACTTCGATGACCTCGCTAGTCAGATCCGCCATATCCGCTTCCCTCGTTCACCACGCCCTCCCCGGATAGCATAGAAATAGCCGGGGCGACAGGGTGTCCGCTCATTCGGCCGGCGCTCGCACCACCGCCGCCGCGGGCCGGTCAAGCGGCAGGAGCGTCGCCGCTGCGACGACCAGACCCGCGAGCACGCCGAGAACCGCGAAGAGCCAGACGAAATCGCCGCTTCGCTCATAGACGACCGCGACGAGCGGTACGCCCAATGCGCTCACGCCGAGCGAGAGCAAGAACTTGGCGCCAAAGGCCGTGGCGCGCCAGCGCGACGGCGTGTAATGGACGAGCAGCGCATTCTCGGTCGGCGTCGCCACCGCGATCGCGGTAAAGCAGAGCAGCGAGACGGTGAAGAGCGGCGCCTCGAAGAGATGCATGGCGGCGAAGAGCAGCGGCACCTGCACCGCCCAGCACGAGAGATAGATCCATTTCATCGGGAAGCGATCGGCCATCATCCCGCCGAGCATCTGAAAGCCGGCGCCGGCGATGAAGACGAGGCTGACGAGCCCGCCCGTCCCCATCAATCCGCCATGCGTCAACAGCGGCAAGCGCTGCTCGAAGAGCTTCGGCAGCACGTTGGAATAGGCCTGGAACACGATCCCCGCCGACAGCATGGTGATCGACAGCAGCACGAAGGCGCGGCGCACATCGGCGCTCTCCGGCTCGGGATGCGGGTTCAAATCGGTCTTGGCCGCCACCACCGCGCCACGACCGAGCAGCACGGCCAGCACCACGCCGAGCGCGAGACACAACGCGCCTGGCACGAGGAAGGCGGCGCGCCAGCCATAAAGCGTCGTGAGGCTGGCGGCGACGAGCGGTCCCGCGCCGATGCCGACGCTGCCGAAGATGCCGTTCCAGCCGAGCATGCGGCCGCGGTTCTGCGCGTGGCGCACAAGCCAGGCCGTGCCGACCGGGTGATAGATCGAGCCAAAGAGCCCGATGAGGCCGAGGCCGAGGCAAGGCCGAACGGCGATTGCGCCAAGCCGGTGATGATGGCGGCGACGCCGCTGCCGGCGAAGAACAGCACCATCATCCGCTCGGCGCTCCAGCGGTCGCCGAGCCAGCCCGCCGGCAGCGCCGCGAAGCCAAAGAGCACCATGCCCGGCACCGCGAGCCACATCAGTTGCCCGTAACCCAGATGAAACCGCGTGCCGAGGCTCAGCACCACCGTCGGGTAGAGCAGCATCAAGAGATGGGTCAGCGAATGCCCGATATTGCCGAAGAAAAGCGCCCAGCGCGCCGAGCTCTTGGTCATGGCCGTGAGGCTGCCATAAATTCGCTGCTCGCGCGACCGTCGCCTAGCCAAGCTACGTCGCGCGAGCAGGGCTGGCGTGGGGGCTGCGAGCGCGACCTCATCCAATAGGATCCAGCAAACGGCGCGGATCGCCGCCGGTGGCGCGCACCACCCATTCGAGGAAGTCGCGATTGCCCTCGACCACGGGCAAGGCCTCGATGCAGGGGCAATCATAGGAATGAAGCGCCTTGACCCGGCCGATCAGCGGCTC
>JBJKPV010000111.1:0-11511 GCA_046706015.1 Allostellaceae bacterium
ATGGATCTGGCCGAGGCGCTGCCGCTCTATCGCTGGGTTGCCGAGCGCGATCCGAAATCGACCGAGGCGCTGCATGCGATCGGCTATTGCCGCTTCGCCGCCGGCGACTACGAGGGCGCGCTCGCCGCTAATCGCGACGCTTTCGCCAAGGCGGGGACCGCCTTTTCGCTCGGTATGAGCGCGCTGACCCTCCATCGCCTGGGACGGCTCGGCGAGGCGATTGCGACCTACGACAAACTGCTGACCAGCGCGCCCCCGACGAGCCGCGTCGTGCCCGCCGGGCTCCAGGGCATGGTCATGGCGCTGCGCGACGCGGGCAAGCCGGTCGCGGCCGAGCGCTATGCGCATGAGCTCATCCAACGCTTTCGTCGCGAGCCAGTGCAGCTTGCGACACCGCTTATCGACCGCAACAACGCGCTCGATTTTCACGAATGGTGGCGGTACGAGGACAAATCTTATCTCGCCGGCGCGCTGCAGCGATTTGCCGCGATCGACAAGACGCCGGCGCGGTTTCCCGAGAGCTTCGTCCTGCCCGATGAGCGCGACGCGCTCGCCGCCTTCGTCGCGCGCCAGCCGGGCGTGATCTTGATCGCAAAGCCGAAGAGCGGTTCGGGCGGGCAGGGGATCACGGTCACCATGGATTTGGGCGCGGTGATCGGGCGCGACGACGTCGTGGTGCAGCGCTATCTCGACCGGCCCTATCTCGTCGACGGACGCAAGGGACACGCGCGTATCTACGGCCTCGTCATGTCGGCGCGGCCGCTCCGCGCCTATCTTTATCGCGAGGGCATCATGCGCTTCGCGCCCGAGCCTTTCGACCGCAGCCCCGATCATCTCGCCAACAACGCCATGCACGTGACCAACACTGCGCTGCACCGCTTCAACCCCTCGCTCGTCGTTAGCGACGATGCGCAGGCCGACAGCGCCGGACATATCTGGAGTCTATCGGCGTTCCTCAAGCGGTTGAGCGCGGACGGAATCGACGGCGATCAGGTCTTCACGAAGATCGAGCATCTCGTGACCTGGTTCTTGCGCATGATTGCCGCGGAGGGGCTATTCGAGCGTCAGGCCAAAGCCGCGCCGCCGCGCGCCTTCACGCCGAAGCTCTTCGGCCTCGACGTGCTGATCGACGAGAAGGGCGAGCCGTGGCTCATCGAGATGCAGGTGAAGCCGGCGGCCGCGGGCGCGCCGCTCGTCATGCGTATCAATGGCGAGCTCTTCGCTACCATCTTCCGCATTTCGATGGGCCAGCTCATCGACGACGCGATGCCGCCTGAAAGACGCGCGGCGATCGCATCGGATCCGACCGAATGCGTCCGGCGCGAGCGCGAGATCGAGGAGGCTCAGCGGGGACGCTTCGTCCCGCTCAATCTGGCGTGAAGGTGTTGCCCGCGCTGCGCTCGGCGCAGGAGGCATAGGCGTGGCGCTCCTCGGCGGCTTGCCGCGCCATGTAGTGGCGGAACTCGCCGGCGACGAAAGCCTGAGCCTTTTGCAGGAAGCTCGCCGATTTGGCGCAGAGTCTCGCCACCGTCTCCTGGCCCGCGCCGAGCGCGTATTGATTGGCGAGACGCGTCTGGAAGCGGTCGAACGCGTCCTCGGCGTGTCGGCCGTTGCTGCGGCGGAAGCGCGCGATGAGCGCGTGCTGATAGGAAATGATCGCCGCGCTGTTGCGGTGGATGAACTCGCTGTAGGAACTGCTGCGGCACGCGTCGCTCAGCACCATGAGTTTGGCCTGATAGCGCATCGCCTGGTCGGCCTCGATCTCGCTCGTCCGATAACATTGCGGCGCGGCGCTCGCCGACGCGGCCACGCCCATCAGCAGAAGCGCTGCAAAGCCAGCTTTCCTGAACATGATTTTCGCCCCCATGGCTACACCGATCCCGGTCGGCCCCCCGACTCTAGGTAAACTCTGTAAAGTTACGGTAAGCGGTCCTCGCGCACGGTGAATGGCTGTTAAGCACGGGCGTTTTCGCGCGCGATCATGTCCGCCAGCATGCGCCGCGCCTGAAGCTGCGCGGTGTCGGCGTTGATGTCGACGAGCCCGTCCAGCGAGGACCCGTCGAGTTTCTTCTGCTGTGCCTCGATCATCACCTTGTCCTCGAGGAAGGTCGCGACCGTTCCGTCAAAGATGGTCTTCGACATCGCCTCGTCATCGAGCCGGAAATTCCGCGCCCAGCCGAAATGGTAGTGGCACGAGGTCTCGGTCTCGGGCGTGATCATATGCGTCGACCAGATCGACGTCCCCTTGCTGCGATCGCCCTCGGGTGCGCCGGTGCCGGTCGGCGCGACGCCGACATCCATGAAGACCAGCGATGGCGCGCGCCAATGGGCGAATTGCCAGCGATCAACCCTGCCGTTGAAGCCGCTGGCCGCGGCGAAGAGCGGCGGCTGCGCGAAATCGATCATCCAGCGGCCGACGCGAATACCTTCCGCGCTGCGCTCGGTCCTGACCGGCGTCGTCGCCTCGCGCGGATCGCCCGCGAGGGTCTTCGGATGTAGATAGCTCACATGGCTGAAATCGAGGAGATTGTCGACGAGAAGCTGGCCCGCCGCGTCGATGTGCATCGAGCCGGGCGTCACCTTCCATTCCGGACTGTCGAGCCAGGGAAGCGGCGTGATCTTCGCTTCGTCGGCCTGGGCCGGATCGCCCATCCAGATCCAGACGACATTCCACTTCTCGACTACGGGATAGGCCCTGACGCGCGCGCCCGGCGGCACGGCGGGCTGCATCGGCACTTCGACGCATCGGCCGGAGAAATCGAATTTCAGCCCGTGATAGCCGCATTGCAGCGTATCGCCCACCACCGCGCCGCAGGAAAGCGGGGCCGCGCGATGGCAGCAGCGGTCCTCCAGCGCACCCGCCTTGCCGCCGGCGCCGCGATAGAGCACCACGTCGTCGCCGATGATGGTGCGCGCAATCGGCTGCTCGTGCAGGTCCTTCGACCAGGTCGCGGTGTACCACGCGTTGCGCAAGAACATGTCCGCCTCCGCCGTTTCCGCCTCTCGCTCGGAAAACGATAAGCCGAGAGCCCCGCCGGGGCAAGGCGTCAGCCGCGCGACTCGCCCGAGGGTGATGGGTCGCCAGGGGGTGTCCCGACCTCGACATAAGCCCGCTCGCCGGTCTCGGGCTTGGTGTAGACCTGAACCAGCCGCCCGCTGGTCGGATCGACGAAGCGCTCCGGCGTCGCAACGAAGCCGGGTCCGGGCGGGCCGGAGACGAGCCGCTTATAGGTGACGCGCTCGAAGAAGACGCCCAGGGTCAGCAAGGCGCCGAGCCCGGCGAGCGACAGAACGAAAGTCGGCTCTCCGCCACCCAGGAACGCGATCACGGCGGCAAGGAGTAGAAGCACGCCGATCGTACCCAACGCCGTCCGCAGCATCGGCACGGCTCAGCGCGCGGCCGGCTCGATCACGACCGCGGTGCCATAGGCGACGATCTCGCTCATCGTCTGTCCGATCTCCGACGAATCGAAGCGCATCATCACCACCGCGTTGGCGCCCATCGCGGTGGCGTTCTGCACCATCCGGTCGATCGCGTGGCGGCGCGCCTCCTCGATCATCACCGTATATTCGGTGATCTCGCCGCCGACGAGGGAGCGCAGCCCCGCCATCATATTGCCGCCGATGCCGCGGCTGCGCACGACCACGCCGAAGCATTGGCCCTTGGTCTCGACGACGCGATAGCCACCGACGTTCTCGGTTGTCGCAACCAGCATTGCTCCCCCTTTTCCCGTCGTCGGCCTTCGCGTCTCCGCGTGAGGGCCGCTACGGTGCGGCCCTCAAACGGCTCAAACGCCTTCGACGATTCGCATATCGCGCTCGCAGGCGCCGTGGAGCGCCTTCAGCGCCTCCTGATAGCCTGGGCTGTCATGTGCCGCGATCGCCTTCTCGACGCTGTCGAACTCGATCACCACGGCACGCTGGGTCAAGCCCGCCTCATAGACCTTGCTCGGATTGCCGCGCGCCAGAAAACGGCCGCCGCCCGCCTGAATCGCCGGTGCCGCGAGCTTGGCGTAAGCCGCGAGCGCGTCGGGGTTCTTGATCGACCGATAAAACGCGATCCAATATCCCTTGGCCATTGCTCCTCCCTCCTTGCTTAAGCTGATGACAGGGTCGAGCGACGGTATCGGTCATGCCATGCCGGCGCAAGCCGCGATTTGGCGGCGTCGCGTCTCACGGCGCCGGCGTTGCCGCTGCCGGCTTGGCCTCGAGGCCGGCTATGAGGTTTGCGAGCAGCTGCGGAAAGCTCGCGCGCAGCGCCGCCTGCTTTGCCGCCCATTCGTCGCGGGGCAGGAACGAGGGTTCATAAGGTGCGTCAGCGGGGATCTGAATCTCGAAACCGGCGAAGGCGGATTTGGGCGTCTTTTCGACGACCTTCTCCTTGTGATGCTGTTGCAGGATGGCGAGCGTCTCCTGCATGCCGAAGCGACAAAGATATTTGTCGTCGCCGCGCAGCGGTGCGGTCTCGCGCTCCATCCGCAGCGCGGCGGCCAGCGCATCGTGTTGCTTTGCTGCGGGCAGAGCCGCGATCGTTTCGAATTGCTTGCGGTAGTCGTGCTTGATCACGTCGATACGATGCGAGGGCGCGGTCGGGTCGCTGCATCTCGGCCCGTCGGCATGCGCCACCAGCAACGCATAGAGCGCGATGATGCCGGAGCTGGTCTTGAAGTCGGCGAATTGCGGAAAGCTCACGCCCAAATCCCAGAGGAGGCTCGAATAGATGAGCGGAACGATGATGCTGTGGCCCTTGAGCGTGCCGGCGCGCGCCCAGGCGAGCGCAGGCTTCAGATCTTCGCTGGGCCCGGGCTTCAGGATGGCGTTGGCCAGGGCGGTGTAGTCCTGCGCTCCCAGATAGCGATCCAGCGCGGTCATGTAGTCGCGCTGCGCTTGTGTCAGCCGGTCGGGCGCGGGCGCGGCGGTCGAGGCTTGCGCGCTTGCCGGCGTGATGCCGAGCCACGCCGCCAGGGCGAACGCCATCGCCGTGCCGATGCAAATTGCCCATCGCCTCATCGCTCGCGCTCCCGCCATCGTGATCGAGAGCCTAGTCTAGCCAGCGTGCGGAATCGGATCGGTTAACGCCGTGATCGCTTGTGCCCGCCATCGATCTCGGTGCGCAGCGGCGCGACGTAACGAAATCTTAATCATCGGGCCGCGTTGGGCGCTGCATCCGCTCGCGCCGCTGCGGTGCAACCATTCTGCCGCAGGGCCCGGCACCGCTCGACCGTTCCCAAAACCCGCGCGAAGCGGTATCTAATAAGCAAAGAAGCCGATTCATTTCACTTGCCGAGGAGGCCCAAACCATGCCCGAGATCGTGATCGCCGGCGCCGCGCGCACGCCGATTGGCTCCTTCAGCGGTGCCTTGAGCAGCTTGCCGGCGCATGAGCTGGGCAAGGTCGCCGTGGCCGAGGCGATGAAGCGCGCGCGGGTCGAGCCAGGCGATGTCAGCGAGGTGGTGTTGGGCCAGATCCTCGCCGCGGGCGAGGGCCAGAATCCGGCGCGCCAAGCCGCGGTTGCGGCCGGCATCCCCTACGAGGTCACGGCTTATGCCATCAACCAGCTTTGCGGCTCGGGGCTGCGCGCGGTCGCGCTCGGCTACCAGGCGCTGAAGCTCGGCGACGCGCAGATCGTTGTCGCCGGCGGCCAGGAGAGCATGAGTCAGGCGCCGCACTGCATCCATCTGCGCAACGGCGTCAAGATGGGCGACGCGCAGATGATCGACACGATGATCAAGGACGGGCTGTGGGACGCCTTCAACGGCTATCACATGGGCGTGACCGCCGAGAACGTCGCGCAGCGCTGGCAGATTACGCGCGAGCAGCAGGACGCCTTTGCCGCGCAGTCACAGGCGCGCGCCGAAGCGGCGCAGAAAGCGGGGCGCTTCAAGGACGAGATCGTCGGCGTCACGATCAAGACGCGCAAGGGCGAGAGCGTGGTCGATGCCGACGAGTATCCGAAGCACGGCACGACCGCCGAGACGCTCGCGAAGCTTCGCCCCGCCTTCGACAAGAGCGGGACGGTGACCGCGGGCAATGCGTCCGGCATCAATGACGGCGCGGCGGCGGTCGTGCTGATGAGCGAGGCCGAGGCGCAAAAGCGCGAGGTGAAGCCCTTGGCGCGCATCGTCTCCTGGGCGACCGCGGGCGTTGATCCGGCCATCATGGGGACGGGCCCGATCCCGGCGTCGCGCCTCGCCTTGCAGCGCGCGGGCTGGAAGATCGACGATCTCGATCTCATCGAGGCTAACGAGGCCTTCGCGGCGCAGGCTTGCGCCGTCTCGAAGGAGCTCAATTTCGATCCGGCGAAGGTCAATGTGAATGGCGGCGCAATCGCGCTGGGCCATCCGATCGGCGCCTCGGGTGCGCGCGTGCTCGTGACCTTGCTCTACGAGATGCAGAAGCGCCAGGCGAAGAAGGGGCTCGCCACTTTATGCATCGGCGGCGGCATGGGCGTCGCCATGTGCGTGGAGCGGTAGTTCCGTAGCGTAGCAAAGCCCGAGCAGGGGCGAGGCCGTCTTGCGAGGCCGAAAGGGACATAGCGCGAGGCGCGGCGCGACTCTTTAGCACCGCGCCGTCGTGCGAAGCGAAGAGGAAAAAAGGGAGGAATCAATGAGTCGGGTTGCGGTCGTCACGGGCGGAACGCGCGGCATCGGACGGGCGATCGCCGAGACCTTGCACGCCGCAGGCTACAAGGTCGCTGCCAATTACGCCGGCAATGTCGAGGCGGCGGAGAAATTCACGGCCGAGACCGGCATCCGCGCCTTTCGTTTCGATGTCTCGGATTTCAACGCCTGCACCGATGGGGTGAAGCAGGTCACCGACGAGCTCGGGCCGATCGAGGTGCTGGTCAACAACGCCGGCATCACGCGCGACGCCGTGCTGCATCGTATGACGCCCGAGCAATGGTCGCAGGTGATCGCGTGCAACCTTACCTCCTGCTTCAACATGTGCCGGCTGGTGATCGACGGCATGCGCGAGCGTGGCTTCGGCCGTATCGTCAATATCGGCTCCATCAACGGTCAGGCCGGCCAGTATGGCCAGGTCAATTACGCCGCGGCGAAATCGGGCATCCACGGATTCACCAAGGCCTTGGCGCAGGAAGGTGCGGCCAAGGGCATCACGGTGAACGCGATCGCGCCCGGCTATATCGATACCGAGATGGTGCGCGCGGTGCCGGCGAACGTGCTCGAGAAGATCGTCGCCCGCATTCCGGTCGGCAGGCTCGGCCACGCGCCCGAGATCGCGCGCGGCGTTCTCTTCCTCGTCTCCGACGAGGCGGGCTTCGTCACCGGCTCGACCCTGTCGATCAACGGCGGCCAGCATATGTATTCAGCGGAGTTCGTCGCTAGCTTCGCACGACGGCGCGGCGCTCGAAGATTCGCGCCGAGCCTACGCTACGCGCGATTCCTGATCGGCTTCGCATGACGGCCTCGCCGCTGCGCGGTCTATGCTACGCCCGCTATGCGGGGTCCTTCGGCTCGGTCTCGCGCATCGAAGGACGCTGCGCGAAGTCGTTATACCAAGCGGCGAGCCGGCGATGGCGCTCGCGCCACGCTTCGCCCGGATAGCGGAAATCGAGATAGGCAAGCGCGCAGCCGATCGTCACCTGGCCGATCGAGGGCGCCTCGCCCGCGGCCACGGGCGCGAGCGTTCCCGCCTCGCATTCCATCTCGAGCGATGAGAGCGCGCCGCGCACCTTTCTCAGCTGCGCATCGAGCCAATCCTGCCACTGGAATTCCTTGGGCCGCTGCGCTTCGTAGCGGCCGAGGATGCCGGCATCGAGAATGCCATCGCCCAGCGCCTGCTGGCGCAATGCGATCCAGCGCGCCGTGCCGGCGGCGGGAAAGAGCTTTGCGCCCGGATGAAGCGTGTCGAGATATTCGCAGATGACGGCCGAATCATAGATGACGAGCCCGTCGTCGGTGGTGAGCGCCGGGATCTTGACCAGCGGATTCTCGCGCGCGACATCGTCGTTGCGCTTGGTCGGCGCGACCATGGTCCGGACGCGTTCGATGCGCGCGGCGAGCCCGGTCTCGATGGCGGTCACGGTCACTTTGCGCACGAAAGGCGAGGTCGGCGAATAGCGAAGCTTCATCACGCGTCTCCTCGGGGTGTGGTTTCTCAGAAATTGTCCTTGCGGCGGCGGATCGCGGCGAAGGTCGCGACCGCGTCGCCGGGCGCGCCGGCTTCGGCCTGAAGCGCGGGCAGATCGGCGCGCAGGAAGGGGTTGGTCGCGAGCTCCTCGCCAAGGCTCGCCGGGACGGTCGACTTGCCTTCGGCCCTCAACGCGTCGATGCGCCGCGCGCGCGCGGCGAGGTCGCGGTTTCCCGGCTCGACCGTGACGGCGAAGCGCGCGTTCGATTGCGTATATTCATGCGCGCAGAAAACGCGCGTCTCCGGCGGCAGCGCTTTGAGCTTCGATAGGCTCGACCACATCTGGGCGGGCGTACCTTCGAACAGCCGGCCGCAGCCCATGAGAAAGAGCGTGTCGCCGCAAAAAAGCGCGCGCGAGCCCGCGAACCAATAGGCGATGTGGCCGCGCGTATGACCGGGCACGTCGTAGACGCGCGCTTCTTCCGTGCCGAGCTTGTAGGTGTCGCCCTCGCCGACCTCGATGTCGATGCCGGGAATGCGGTCGCGATCGGCGCGCGGCCCGACAATGACGCATCGCGTCGCTTCCTTCAATTCGCGATTGCCGCCGGTGTGATCGTTGTGGTGATGCGTGTTGAGGATATGCGTCAAGCGCCAGCCCTCGCGCTCGAGCGCCGCGGCGACGGGCGCGGCGACCGAAGGATCGACCGCGGCGGTCGCGCGCGTCTCCGGCTCGTGCAGCAGATAGACGTAATTGTCCTTGAGGACAGGGATCTGGCGGATGACGAGTTCGGCCATGGGCGATCTTTCCTCCCTCGGGCCTATAGGGTCGCTGCTTGCGTGTGGCCCCAGTCTAAATCGTCAATCACTCTCATGCTACACTCGGGAACCATGTTCGCCGATGTCGTCGACCTGCGGGAATTCTACACGACCCGGCTCGGCCAGGTGGCGCGGCGTCTCGTGGCGCGCCGCCTGCGCACGCTCTGGCCCGATCTGACCGGCTCGCGCCTTCTGGGGCTCGGCTACGCGACGCCTTATCTCCGTCCCTTCTTGGGCGAGGCGGAGCGCGTGATCGCGCTCATGCCCGCGGCGCAAGGCGTTCTGCGCTGGCCTGTCGAGGGACCGAACCATGTGCTCCTCGCCGACGAGGGCGAGCTGCCGCTCCCTGACTTCTCGATCGATCGCGTGCTCCTCGTCCACGGGCTCGAATTCAGCGAGCAAGTGCGCCCCTTGCTGAAAGAGGTGTGGCGCGTGCTGGCGGGCGGCGGCCGCGTTCTCGTGGTCGTGCCCAATCGCCGCGGCATTTGGGCGCGCATCGATGGTACCCCGTTCGGCCAGGGCCATCCCTACACGACGAGTCAGCTCTCGCGCCTGCTGCGCGACGAGAATTTCACGCCTGAGCGCAACAGCGGCGCGCTCTATATCCCGCCGACCCGGCGGCGCATGGTGCTGCGCTCGGCCGGGCTGTTCGAGGGCATCGGTGGCCGCTGGTTTACGACCTTCGCCGGGGTGGTCATGGTCGAAGCGACCAAGGAGATCTACGCGCGCCCCGTTGCCGTGCAGAAGCTGCGCAAGCGCTCCGTGCTGCTGCCGCTGCCTGGAACCCCGAGCCCAGTCGGACGGTAAGCAGTAACTTACCTAACGCCAATGGCGGCGCGACGCGTCTTCCTGTATCAGGGTTTATTTGTTCATAATACAACTAGAAAGATTATGACGTGTGTTTGGGCCAGGGGGAATAGGAAATGCGGGGGGTGAAGCTTTGGCTTGCCGCGGCAGATGTGGCGGTGCTGATCGCCGGCGGTGCCTATTACGGCTATGAGCTCTTCGTCCGGAATGAGTTTCAAGCGGCGCTCGATCAAGCCATGGCGCAACTGCCGCCCGGCTATTCGGCAAAGTACGAGTCTGTCGACTATTCGGCGCTGTCCGGTCACGGCTCGGTCACGGGCCTCACAATTCACAAGGATGCGCCTCAAGGCTTCGATCTCACGATCGACCGGATCGATGTCGACCGCCCCAATCTGAGCTTCGGCGAGGCCTGGGCGCAGGCGGCCAAGAATCCCGCCGCCGTCGCGCCGGAGATGGCGATCCCCGTGGCCGGACGCATCACCGCGAGCGGCGCGACGCTGCATGCCGATGCCGCGGCCGCGACGGTCGGGTCCATCGATTTGGCTGGTGCCCGGTTCTATCCGTGGTCGTTCCTGCAACCCAATTGCCCCTCCCTGCCGCAGGCCTTGGCGTCGTTGCAGGCGCCGGATGCCGCCGTCAATCCCGAAGCGCTCCATCCCATGCTGCGCTTGACGGCCGCTTGGGGCCTCGCCGTCGGCTATGACCGGTTCAGCGAACAGAACGTCGCCATAACCGTCACAGTAGGTGTGCCGCATCGCGCTTCGCCTGTCACCTTGAGCGAGAAAGTTCGCGCCGCTTCGGTGAGTGGCGTCGAGCGTGGCGTCATTGCTGAGGCGTCCGCCGAAGGCTACGAGGTCAGCGAGTCGCCGATCGTCGATTTCAGCGTCGCACGCATGAAGATCGCGGGCGTCGATGCGCGCAAGCCGCTGATGGCGGTGCTGACGCAAGACCGCTTGACCAAGGACGCGCTCGACGGGCTGAGGATCGGCCGCGTGGCCGAAAACGGCATCAAGATCTCGATTGCGGGCGCCGGACCCTTCGCGATTGGCGAGGTTTCGGTCAGTGGTCTTCTCTTCTCGGGCTCGGTGCCTGTCGCCGCGAATTACGGGCTGAGCGGCATCGAGATCACGCGCGCCGCGTTCCCGACGGCCCAGGGCAAAGCTGCACTCGAGCGTCTTGGCATCGATCGTCTCGGCGTCAGCGCGCAACTCAGCTATCGCTGGGATCTGAAGCAACAAATGCTGGCGGTGTCGCCCTTCACGCTCAAACTCGACCAGCTTGGCAGCTTCGATCTTTCCGTCGATCTTGACGACATCACGCCGGGCTCACCCGCCGCGGCGCTGCGTGCGCGGCTCCGGCACGCGGTGCTGCGCTATACCGATCAATCGCTGGTCGGACGCCTTATCCGCGCCGGCGCCGCTCAGGCGCAGATGGACCCCGACGCCTATCGCCAAAGGCTCATCGAGACGGTCGAGGCGCGCGCCGCCGCCTTTCCGGACAGCGCGGCGCTGCAAGCGGTTGCCCGGCAGATCATGACCTTCCTCGGCGACCCGAAATCGCTCAAGATCGAGTTGGCGCCGCCCAGCCCGGTGCCGGCGATCGCCTTGCTGCGCGCCGGCGCGATGCCGCCGCCGCAAGCGGTGACCGCGTTCGGCATCGGCGTGACGGCGAACCAGTAGCCGCCCGCCCGGCGGCGGAAGAAGCAGAGGGAGAAACCATGCCCGTCTTGAAGCGCAAGGATGCCGAGATCTATTTCGAGGAATATGGCGCGGGCTATCCGGTGCTGCTCTTCGCGCC
>JBJKPV010000112.1:0-4868 GCA_046706015.1 Allostellaceae bacterium
ATCTATCCCGGGGCGCGCATCGGCCAGGACGGTTTCGGTTTCGCGCCTGACGCGGACGCGCCGATCAAGGTGCCGCAGCTTGGCCGCGTCGTCATCGGCGACGATGTCGAGATCGGCGCCAACACGACGATCGATCGCGGCGCCGGGCCTGACACGATCATCGGTTCCGGTACCATGATTGATAATCTCGTGCAGATCGGGCACAACGTGCAGATCGGGCGCGGTTGCGTGATCGTTGCCCAGGTCGGCATTTCCGGCAGCACGCGGCTCGGCGATTTCGTGATGATCGGCGGGCAGGGCGGGCTGGCCGGTCATCTCGCCATCGGCGACGGCGCACGCATCGGCGCCCAGGCGGGGGTGATGCGCGATGTCGAGCCGGGCGAGGTGGTGCTTGGCTCGCCCGCCATCCCGATCAAGGAGTTCCACTATCTGACCGCGTTTATTCGGCGCCTCGCTGCCAAGAAGAAGGGCGACTAGCATGGATACGACGGACCGGCCCGAAGTCACGCCGGAGATCGATCTGAAGCGGATCATGCAGATGATCCCGCACCGCTATCCATTTCTGATGATCGCCAAGGTGATCGCCGTGGTGCGCGGGGCGAGCGCCATCGGCGTCAAGAACGTCACCATCACCGAGCATTATTTCCAGGGCCATTTCCCGCGCTGGCCGGTGATGCCGGGCGTCCTCATCATCGAAGCGATGGCGCAGACCGCCGCCGTGCTCGTGGTCGACGCGATCGGCGACCAGGCCGCGGGCAAGCTGGTCTATTTCACCTCGATCGACGACGCCAGGTTCCGTCGCCCGGTGGTGCCGGGCAGCACGCTCTTCATCCACGTCGAGCGCAAGGCCAGCCGCGGACCGGTGTGGAAATTCCACGGCCGCGCCCTGGTCGACGACAAGCTGATGGCCGAGGCCACCTACGCCGCCATGATCATGGACAACAACATAAACACAGATGCCTGAGATTCATCCGACGGCCGTCGTCGAGAAAGGCGCGAAGGTCGCGCGCTCGGCCAAGATCGGTCCGTTCTGCCATGTCGGTCCCCATGCCGAGCTTGGCGATCGGGTCGAGCTCATCTCCCATGGCGTGGTCGCGGGGCCCACCGCGATCGGCGAGGGAACGCGCATCTTTCCCTTCGCCTCGATCGGCCACGCGCCGCAGGATTTGAAATACAAGGGCGAGGAATCGCGCCTCGTCATCGGCCGCGACAATATCATCCGCGAGCATGTGACGGTGAATCCGGGCACGGCGGGCGGCGGCATGGTGACCCGCATCGGCGATCGCTGCCTCTTCATGGTCGGCGTCCACGTGGCGCATGATTGCGTCATCGGCAATGAAGTGATCATGGCCAACAACGCGACCTTGGCCGGCCATGTCGTGATCGGCGATTGCGCGGTCTTCGGCGGGCTCTCGGCGGTGCATCAATTCGTGCGCATCGGCCAATACGCGATGGTTGGCGGCGTCACCGGCGTCGAGCGCGACGTCATTCCCTATGGCTCGGTGATGGGCGACCGCGCACGGCTTTCGGGCCTCAACATTGTCGGCATGCAGCGTCACGGCTTCTCGCGCGAGGAGATCCAGGCCTTGCGCAGCGCCTATCAGCTTCTCTTCGAGGGCGAGAACGGCACCTTCGCCGATCGCCTCGGCATCGCGGCGCAGCGCTTCGGCGGCGTGCGCCCGGTCGAGGACGTGCTCGCCTTCGCGCGCGCCGAATCCGCGCGCGGCCTGTGCCAGCCGAAAGCGGGGAATGGCGGGTAAGCTCGGCATTCTCGCCGGCTCCGGCGAACTGCCGCTGCGCGTCATCGAAGCCTGCCGGAGCAGCGGCACGCCCTTCTTCGTGCTCGCCTTTGACGGCGCTTGCGACCCCGCGACCATCGCCGGCGCACCGCACGCCTTCATCCGGCTCGGCGCCGGCGGCGAAGGCTTGCGCCTCTTGCACCAAAACGGCGTCGACACGCTGGTGATGGCGGGCGGCGTGCGCCGGCCGAGCTTCGCGGCGCTGCGGCCGGATTGGCGCACGTTGCGCTTCTTCATGAAGATCGGAATGCGCGCGCTCGCCGATTTCGGCGACGACGCGCTCTTTCGCGCGATTATCAAGGAGCTCGAAGGCGAGGGCTTTCGCGTCGTCGGCGCCGATCAGATCTTGAGCGAGCTGGTGGCGCCTTTGGGTGTGCTTGGCCGCGTCACGCCTGAGCCCGCTGACGACGCCGATATCGCCGCGGGACTCCACGCCGCGCGCGAGCACGGCGCGCGCGATCTGGGCCAAGCCCTGATCGTGCGGCGGGGCGCGGTGCTGGGCGTCGAGGACGAGGCAGGCACCGACGCGCTCATCCGGCGCTGTGGCGCGGCGGGCGGCGCCGAGGGAGGCGTTCTGGTCAAGACGGCGAAGCCGGGTCAAGAGCGGCGCGCCGATCTGCCCGCGATCGGGCCGTCGACCGTGTCCGAAGTCGTCGCCGCGGGCTTGCGCGGCATCGCGGTCGAGGCGGGCGGCGCGCTTGTGCTCGATCGCCAAGCGGTGATCGAGGCCGCGGATCGCGCCGGCATCTTCGTCGTCGGCGTGAAACCCCAATGAGCGAGACGCCACCGCTGATCTATCTTGTCGCCGGCGAGCCCTCGGGTGATCTCTTGGGCGGCAGGCTGATGGCGGCGCTGCGTGAGCGCACCAGCGGCAAGGTGCGCTTTGCCGGGATCGGCGGCGAGACCATGGCGGCGCAGGGCCTCGTCAGCCGCGTGAACTTGTCCGAGCTCGCGATCATGGGCGTGGCCGAGGTGCTGCCGAGCGCGCGGCGCATCTTTCGCCGCGTCGCCGAGACGGTCGCCGATATCGTCGCGCAGCAGCCGGCCGCGCTCGTCACGATCGACTCATCGGGCTTCACCTGGCGCATTGCACAGCGGCTGCGCCGCCAGGGCCAGACCTTGCCGCTTATTCATTACGTCGCGCCGATGGTGTGGGCTTGGCGCGCCGGGCGCGCCAAGCGCATGGCGCGCTGGTACGATCATCTGATGGCGCTCTTGCCGTTCGAGCCGCCTTACTTCACGGCGGTCGGGCTTTCCTGTTCCTATGTCGGGCATCCGGTGGTCGAGAGCGGTGCCGATCGCGGCGACAGCGCCGCGTTTCGCCGCCGCCACGGCATCGCGCCCGACGCGCCGCTTCTGACCCTCTTGCCGGGGAGCCGGCGCGGCGAGGTCTCGACCTTGCTGCCGATCTTCAAGGACGCGATCGCGCGTCTCGCTTCACGCCATCGGGGCTTGCGCATCGTCCTGCCCACGACCGCGATCGTCGCCGAGCGCGTCGCCGCCGAGGTCGGGACCTGGGAGGTGCCGAGCATCGTGCTAAGCGGGAGCGCCGAGAAATACGACGCATTCGCCGCCAGCAACGCCGCGCTCGCCGCTTCGGGGACGGTCGCGCTCGAACTCGCCATGGCGAAGCTGCCCGCGGTCATCGCCTATCGCATCAATCCCCTGACGCATGCCTATGTCAGCCGCGTGGTCAAGGTCGACTACGCCAATCTCATCAACGTGATCTTGAAGCGCGAGGCTGTTCCGGAATTGCTGCAATATGATTGCACGCCCGAGAAATTGGCGGCGGCGATGGATATATTGCTCAAGGACGAAGCCGCCGCGGCCGCGCAAATCGCCGCTTGCCAGGAGGCGCTGCGCGTGCTCGGCTATGGCGGCGTTTCGCCGAGCCTGCGCGCGGCCGACGACGTGCTCGCCGTGATCGCGCGCAAATCGGCCGATAGCCTGAGGAGGTCTTGATGGATACAGCAACCGACGCCAAGCCGGCGACCGGCATCGACACCAGCCGCTTTCGTTTCCTGCACACGATGATCCGGGTGTTCGATCTCGATCGCTCGGTCGATTTCTATTGCCGGCTGATGGGCATGAAACTCCTGCGCAAGCGCGAGGTCGAGGCCGGGCGCTACACCATCGCTTTTGTCGGCTATGGCGACGACACGACGCACACGGTGGTGGAGCTCACCTATAATTGGGATCAGAAGGAGCCCTACACGAGCGGCTCGGGCTTCGGCCATCTCGCGATCGCCGTCTCCGACATTTACGGCACTTGCAAGGTGCTCGAGAAGGAAGGCGTCAAGATTCCGCGTCCGCCCGGCCCGTTGAAGTTCGGCACGGTGAACATCGCCTTCATCGAGGACCCGGACGGCAACAAGATCGAGCTGATCGAACGGGCTTAGGGCAGACCGCTCTTCATCGTCGCGCCGCCAGCGCGGCATTTTCGATGCGCACGCGCCAGGCGAGAACCGCGAGGTTGAGCGCCGAGAAGAAAAGCGCGACGACATACTCGCGAAACGCCACAGGCAACACCGCGATCTCGGCCGCGACCACGGCGTAATTGGGGTGCTTGATGTAGCGGTAAGGACCGCCGCGGATGAGCGGCGCGCCGGGAAGGGTGATGATTCGCGTCGTCCAATAGGCGCCGAGGCTCGCCATCACCCAATAGCGCGCAGCTTGCAGCGCCAGATAGAGCGCGATCCATCCCCAAGCCGGCGGCGTGTCCTTGGCGGCAAAGACGAAGATCGCGGCGAGCCAGGCGCCGTGCAGCAAGACGATCAGCGGATAGTGGCCGGCGCCGCGCTCGATCCCGCCCCGTGCCCGCAGCCGCGCTTCGTTGCGTCGCGCATAGAAGAGCTCGGCGAGGCGCTGGAACGCGACGAGCCCGACGATCGGCGCGACCCAGCCCATCGTCTCGGCTCAGGCCTCGATGAGCTGGAAGCCCGCGGTGAAGCCTGGGCCCAAGGCCGTCATCAGCATCGCGCCCGTGGCGCCGGCCTCGAGCGCGCGCTCGAGCACGAACATCACGGTTGCCGCCGCCATGTTGCCCTAGTCGCGCCGTACGCGCCGGGC
>JBJKPV010000113.1:0-3737 GCA_046706015.1 Allostellaceae bacterium
TGGGGCCGGGACGCACCGGCTTCCTCGCGGCAAGGAACTCGGCCGTGTCGGCCGGCACGTTCTCGAATTCGAAGGTGACGACGTCGACGCGCTCGGCGAAGCGCGCGAGCGCCTCCTTGTCTTCATAAGGAGCGGTCGTCGAAAGCGCCGTCACCTGCTTCGCCGGGCTGTCTTCGATCGGGCAGTAGACGTGGCAACGATAGCCGAGCGCGCTCGCCGCCAGCGCGGTCATGCGACCGAGCTGACCGCCGCCGAGAATGCCGATGGTCGCGCCGGGCTCGATCATGCGGCCGCCGGCCGCTTCGCGACGGCATCGGTCTGGCGCTTGCGCCAGCGCTCGAGGCGCGCGGCGATGCGCTTGTCGCTGAGGGCGAGAATAGCGGCGGCGAGCAGCGCCGCGTTGATCGCGCCGGCTTTGCCGATCGCAAGCGTCCCGACCGGAACGCCGCCCGGCATTTGCACGATCGAGAGGAAGCTGTCGACGCCCTTGAGCGCCGCGCTTTCGACCGGCACGCCGAGCACCGGCAGCGTGGTCATCGCCGCGGTCATCCCGGGCAGATGCGCAGCGCCGCCCGCGCCCGCGATGATCACTTTGAGGCCGCGCGCCCGCGCCCGCCGCGCGTAAGCATAGAGCCGCTTGGGCGTGCGATGCGCCGAGACGATGCGCGATTCATAAGGGATGGCGAGCAGGTCGAGGGTTTCGGCCGCATGCTGCATCGTCTTCCAGTCGGACTGGCTTCCCATGATGATTCCGACAGAGGGCTTGCCGCCGCTCCTGGCCGCCATCGGCCTCCCCCGACCAAAAGAAAGCGCGCATTATAGGAAGTGAGTGCGGCGGAGCAAGCATGGCGCGTCGCTTGGCCGCGTCGCGGCCGCTCAGGCGATGATGTCGGGCAGGAGTGAATTCTCGAGCTTGGTGATGAGGTCCTTCAGCACCAGCTTGCGCTTCTTCAACCGCTGCAGATGGAGATTGTTGGCCGGAACCTGCTCCGACAGGCGCGCGATCGCGTCGTCGAGATCGCGGTGCTCGTCCTTCAGCGTCGCGATTCGCAGCTTGACTGCTTCGACGTCGAGATCCATGACAACATTGAGACCCGGGTCGCCCGAACGGCGCGCAGTATAGCAAGCATCGGCGTTCGGGTCAGCGTCGACGCCCCCGGGGATCGCGACACATGGTAAATTCGCCCGGCGACACGGCTGCTGCGCGGCCCGCCAAAACCATCGGCATTCTGACCAGCGGCGGCGATTGCGCGGGGCTCAATGCCGTGATCCGGGCCGTGATCTTGCGTGCGGTCGAGGGATATGGCTGGCGCCTCATCGGCATTCGCCAGGGGACGGCAGGGCTGATGCGGCGCCCGGTCGATGTCGAGTTGCTCGATCCCGCTCGCGCCGATTTCAACCTGCTGCGTCAGGGCGGAACGATTCTCGGCACCACCAACACCGGCGATCCCTTCGCCTTTCCGATGCCGGATGGTACGACGCGCGACCGCTCGGCCGAAGTAATCGACGGCATTCGCAGCCTTGGCCTCGACGCCCTTATCGGTATCGGCGGCGACGGCAGCTTCGCGATTCTGCGCCGCCTCGCCCAGCAGGGCGGCATTAATCTGGTCGGCATACCCAAGACGATCGACAACGATGTCGGGGCGACCGAGACCTCGGTCGGTTACGACACCGCGGTGATGGTCGCAACCCAAGCGCTTGACCGGCTCCAGCCGACCGCGGCGAGCCATGACCGCGTGATGGTGCTCGAGGTGATGGGCCGCGACGCTGGTCACATTGCGCTCTCCGCGGGGATTGCGGGCGGGGCCGACATTATCCTCGTTCCCGAGATCCCGTATCGCATGGAGGCGGTCGCCGCGCATATCGACAAGCTGCGCGCGGGCGGGCGCAATTTCGCGCTTGTCGTCGTCGCCGAAGCCGTGCCCGACCTCACCGGCAGCCAGGTGCGCGGCCAGGGCGCCAGCGCCGGTGCGAGCTATGGCGGTATCGGCCGTGTCCTGGCGGTGGAGATCGCACGTCTCACCGGCGCCGAGACGCGTGTCACCGTGTTGGGCCATGTCCAGCGTGGCAGCGCTCCGGAATGGGACGATCGCCTTCTCGCATCGGCTTTCGGTGTTCATGCCGTCGACCTGATCGCGGCCGGCCGGTTCGACCGGATGGTGGCTTGGCAGAACCGGCAAGTCGTCGACGTACCGCTCGGCGACGTGGTGGGGGTCTCGCACCGCGTCGATCCCCAAGGGACCTCGGTGCGCACGGCACGCGGCCTCGGCATCGGCTTCGGCGATGAGTGACGCGGCAGCCGAATTCTGGCGCTTTTCGCTGGCGCTCTATGCGAGCCCCGACGTCGCGCCGGCCTGCATCGACTTGCAGGATCGCCATGGCAAGGACGTGAATGTCGCGCTCTATTGCTGTTGGTTGGGGGCGAGTGGCCGCGGCCGGCTGGATCCGGCGTCGCTGGCGGCGGCGGATGCGGCCGTGGCGCCCTGGCGAAGCACCGTGGTCGAGCGCCTGCGGGGCGCGCGCCGAGCGATCAAGGAAGCTGCGGTGCCGGGAAGCAAGAACCTCTACACCAAGGCGAAGGCCGTGGAGCTCGAAGCCGAGCGCGTGCTGCAATCGATCCTGATGGGACGGGCGCCGCCGGTAGCACAGCATAAGGTCGAGGAAAGACTCGCCGATGCGCTCGCCAATCTTGCCCTCTATGTCGGCCGCCTGACGGCAGAGCCGCTTGAGCGGGCTTTGCGGACAATGGCGGCGGATGATTTCGCCAGCGGCGTCCCCTGACTGCGCGACGCCGCTCTCCTCGCTGCGGCCTCAGCGCATCTTGCCGGGCTCTTCGCCCCAGCGCTTAACCTTGCCGGAATCGAGACCGAACAGGTCAAGAACACGGCCGAGATTGTGGTCGACAATATCGTCAAGCGTCTTCGGCCGGTTATAGAAAGCCGGCATCGGCGGCGCGATGATTGCGCCCATCTCGGTGACGCTGGCCAGATTGCGCAGATGGCCGAGATGAAGCGGCGTCTCGCGCACCATAAGGACGAGCCGGCGGCGCTCCTTTAGGATGACGTCGGCTGCGCGCGCCAGCAGCGAGGTTGTAACGCCGGAAGCGATCTCGGCAACGCTGCGTACCGAGCAGGGTGCGACGATCATGCCGAGCGTCTTGAACGAGCCGGAGGAGAGCGGCGCCGCCATATCGGTGATGTTGTGGCAGTGATCGGCCAAGGCCTTGACCTGGGCGATTTTCATGTCGGTCTCGTAGGCCAGCGTGACCTCGGCCGATTTGGACATTACGAGATGGGTCTCGATCGGCAACTCGCGCAACATCTGGAGCAGGCGCACGCCGTAGATCACGCCCGAAGCGCCGCTGATTCCAACAACTAATCGTTGCGTATCCGGCATTATATTTTCTAGCTTTCCGTGTTATGCAATTGGTCGCAGGGCGCGCAGCATATCCTGCTTGGCCCGCCGCTCCAAACGGCGTTAGCATGCTCGTGATCTGGCTTCATCTCTTGCTAAAGGAGGTGCCATGTCGTCGCAAGACCGTATCGAAGAGCTCCGTGCTCAGCACCGCAGTCTTGAACAAGCTCTTGGTTTCGAAATCTCCCGCCCCGCGCCGAACGACGAAATGATCGCCGGCCTCAAGCGACAAAAGCTCCGAATAAAAGACGAAATCGCCCAGCTCGAGCATTCGAGCCACTGAACCTTCAGGTCAGGTTCCTGGCCTGCTCGCGCAGTTGAAA
>JBJKPV010000114.1:0-3327 GCA_046706015.1 Allostellaceae bacterium
CCTATGCGCCCTATGTCACGCGCCTCGACCATCTGAAGTTCCTCGGCATGCTCGATCAGAACCCGCGCACCGCCGATTGGTATGAGCGCATCCGCGCGCGGCCGAGCTATCAATCGGCGCTCGCCGCCCAATTCAATCCGAAATACCTGCCGCTGATGGCGGAAAAGGGCGGCGAGGCATGGCCGCGCGTTCGCTCGCTGCTCGGGCTTTGAGACCGCGAGCTGAAGAGGAGCGCTGATGGATTTCGAGTTCTCGGAAAAATCGCAACGCATCCAGACGGCGCTCAAGGCCTTCATCGCCGCGCATGTCGCGCCGCGCGAGGACGAATATGCGCGGCTCGAGGATGACGGGATGTTCCCGCCGCCTTTCCTCGAAGACCTGAAGGCCAAGGCGCGCGCGCAGGGATTGTGGAACCTGTTCCTGCCCGGCCTCAAGCCCGACGAGCCAGGCACGCAAATGTCCAATCTCGATTACGCGCCTTGCGCCGAGATCATGGGCCACATCGACTGGGCTTCCGAGGTGTTCAATTGCAGCGCGCCCGATACGGGCAATATGGAGTTGCTTCATCTCGCCGCGACGCCGACGCAGAAAGAGCGCTGGCTGAAGCCGCTCCTCGACGGCGCGATCCGCTCATCCTTTGCGATGACCGAGCCCGATGTCGCCTCGTCGGATGCGACCAATATCAGGACATCGATCGCGCACGACGGCGGCGATTGGGTCATCAACGGGCGCAAATGGTTCATCACCAACGCCGCCGATCCGCGCACAAGGCTCTTCATCGTCATGGGCCAGACCAGCCCCGACCGGCCCGAGGCGCATCGGCGCCAGAGCATGGTCCTGGTCCCGGCCGATGCGGCCGGCCTGACCGTCATCCGCAACCCGCCGGTGATGCACAAGGTGCATGGCAACGGCCATTGCGAGGTGCTGTTCAAGGATGTGCGCGTGCCGGGGGACAACCTCTTGGGCGAGGAAGGCGGCGGCTTCGCCTTGGCCCAGGCGCGGCTCGGGCCTGGCCGCATCCATCACTGCATGCGCGCGATCGGCGCGGCCGAGCGAGCCCTCGAACTGATGATCGGGCGCGCGCTCGAGCGCCGCACCTTCGGCCAGGCGCTGCATGAACACGGCACGATCCGCGAATGGATCGCGCTCTCTCGCATCGAGCTCGAACAAGCCCGGCTCCTCGTCTTCAAGACGGCTTGGCTGATCGACAAATACGGCACGAAAGCCGCGCGGCGCGAGGTCTCGCTGATCAAAGTGGTCGTGCCGCGCATCGAGGTGGCGATCGCCAATCGCGCGATGCAGGTCTTCGGCGCCAAGGGCCTGACCCAGGACACGCCGCTCCCCGACATCTGGACTCACGGGCGCTATTTGCAGATCGTCGACGGGCCCGACGAGGTGCATCTGCGTTCCATCGCCCGCGCCGAGGTGCGGGCGATGGAGAAGAGGCTCACCGAGAGAAAATAAGAGGACGCGCGCTGCCCTCAGGCCGCTTCCTGGATATGCGCCTCGAGGAACCACAGCGCCTTGTCGAGCGCACGCGAATAGGCGGTGAGGAGATCGGCGGTGTCGACATCGCCCGCCTCGTCCGCCTCGTCGATCGCCGCGCGCGCCGCGTTGGCGACCTTGCCGTAGCGCTCGATCAGCGCGTGGAGATGATCCTTCGATTGATGGATGTCGGTCGGATAAGGCGCGAGCGGCGTCGCCTTGGCCACTTCTTGCGTGGTGCCGAGCGCCGTTCCGCCCAGTTGCACGACGCGCTCGGCGATGGTGTCCACATGGGTGTCGAGTTCGGTCCGGAACCCGTCGATCATCTCATGGAGGGCGATGAATTGCGGCCCCTTGATGTTCCAATGTGCCTGTTTGGTGAGCAGCGCCAGATCGATCCCCTCGGCGAGACGTGCGTTGAGGTTGCTGATCGATGACGTCTTCGCATTCGAGGGAAGATTGTTCTGAGTCTGGTATTGCGCCATGAGAGCCCCTCCTTCTTGGGTTTGATGTCGAGCCTGGACCGAATTCTGTGCCTCCTAGAGATGGCGCGCTGGCACCAGGGCGCAAGGCTCGAGCGCTTCGGTGCTCTCGCCAAATCCTTCCTCGCCGCCTCACGGCTGCGGGCCAGGCTGGGATTACGCGCGAGATCTTTTGTCTTGTTCTTGTTTTGTTCTTATGATATCGAGAGCGCTCCCGCTTGCTTCGGAGGCCTCGATGGACCGCAGATTCGATCGCCAAAGCGCCCTCATCTTGCTGCTCGGCTGGCTCGTCGCGCTCTATTCGACTTTGACGTGAGGCGGCGACCACCGATCGCCCGCAAGTGGCGCGGCCTCGGTGCGAGCGCTAAGCTTCATGCATGAAGCTGCTCGTCATCGAGGATGATCGTGAGGTCGCCGCCTATATCGTCAAGGGATTGAGCGAAAGCGGCTATGTCGTCGATGTGGCGCATGAGGGCCGCGACGGGCTCTTCATGGCGACCTCGGGAAATTACGACGCACTGATCGTCGACCGCATGCTGCCGGGGATGGACGGGCTCGCGGTCATAGCCGCCCTGCGCAGCGCCGAGATCCGCACGCCGGTCCTGATCTTGAGCGCGCTCGGCGCGGTCGACGACCGGGTCAAGGGCTTGCGCGCCGGCAGCGATGATTACCTGGTCAAGCCTTTCGCCTTCGCCGAGCTTCTGGCGCGGATCGAGGCGCTGTTGCGCCGGGGCAGCGGGGCGCCGGTCACGACCAGGCTCAAGGTCGGCGAGCTCGAGATGGATCTGCTTGCTCGCACCGTTTATCGCGCCGGCCGCGAGATCGAGCTGCTGCCGCGCGAGTTCCGCCTGCTCGAATTTCTGATGCGCCATGCCGGTCAGGTCGTCTCCGGCACCATGCTGCTCGAAAGCGTGTGGGATTATCATTTCGATCCGCAGACCAACGTGATCGACGTGCATGTGAGCCGGCTGCGCCAGAAGATCGACAAGGGCTTCGGCCGCGCCCTTTTGCACACGGTGCGCGGCGCAGGCTATCGGCTCGACACGGCCTAGCGCCATGCCGAGCCTCCTCAACACCAACGCCTTCCGCCTCGCCGCGGTCTATTTCGCCCTCTTCGCGACCTCGGTCCTGGCGCTACTGGCCTTCATCTATTTCTCGACCGCGGGGTTCATCGAGCGCCAGACCGAGGCGACGATCGATGCCGAGATCCGGGGCTTGGCCGAGCAGTACCAAGAACACGGGCTTGCCGGCCTCATCGACATCATCGAGGAGCGCGTCGATAGCGCCCGCCACACGCGCAGCAATGCCGACGACACGCTCTATCTCATCACCGACCCCATGCTGCATCCACTCGCCGGCA
>JBJKPV010000115.1:0-7759 GCA_046706015.1 Allostellaceae bacterium
TCTGTCGCGTATCATCGCGCGCCTAGAGGAGAAGGGGATCGTGCGCCGCCGCCCCTCCACCGAGGATGCGCGCGGGGTCATCGTCGCCCTGACGCGCAAGGGGCGCACCGCCTTTTCGATGCTGTCCTTCGAATCCGTGGTGATCTATGCGAGCCTCGCGGCGGAGCTCGGCGCGGCACGGCTCCAGGAACTACATCGCTGTCTCGATGCGTTGATCGAGATTCTGGGCGGAGCCGACGAGACAATCCCCGACGAGGCCATGGCGGAAAGCTGACCGGCCCGAGCCGGCGATGCGGCCTGGGCCGCACCTCCGTTGCGAGCGGCCGCGGCAAGGGTTAGAGTGATTTTTAACATCTCTAGAATTCGATTGCTTGAGGAGGATCGCTCCATGACCAGCCCGGTATCCGTCGCCGAACGCGCCGACGCGCTCGAGCAGAAGATGAGCGACGAGCTCGACGTGCTTTATACCAAGTCGGCGCTCGCCAATATGGAAGACGGCCGGCTCGGCGCCAGCGGCATGGGGCTCGCCGAGCAGATGAAGCATCCGGGCAAGCTCTTCCTCATCGGCGATGATCCCCGCCTGCCCAAGATGCCGGCGAAGCCGACGCTTCTCGATTATTTCAAATATCGCGCGCGCGGCACCGCGCATCTGCTGCAAAGCGCGAATCATGCGCTCAATGCCGGCATGCCGGAGAAGACCATTCTCGCTTGCCTGGTGCATGACATCGCCAACGCCATCTTCATCAAGAGCGATCACGGCTATTGGGGCGCGCAGCTGATTGAGCCCTATGTCGACGAGGAGGTGAGCTGGGCGGTGCGCGCGCATCAGGCGTTGCGCTTCTTTCCCGATGAATCGGTCGGCTACAAATATCCCGTGCTCTATGCGAGCTATTTCGGCGAGGATTACGTCCCCGACGACTACATCAAGGAAGCCTATCAGCGCGCACGCAGCCACAAATGGTACATGACCGCGCGCATGATCACCGTCCATGACATCTATTCCTTCGACCCCAACGCGAAGGTGAGCTGGGAGCCGTTCGTCGACATCATCGGCCGCAATTTCCGCCAGCCGGAAGAAGGCCTGGGCTTCGACGACAGCCCCGTCGCGCATATGTGGCGCACCATCCGCCGCCCGACCAAGTATCTCTGAAGTCGCGTCTCCGAGCCGCAGCGCGTCGAGCGCGGTAGCGGGCCTGCCCCGACCGCGCCGATTTCGCGCGAGCGTTTCCGAATCCTTAACCGCCCCAGGCGTCACATGGCCTGGCGCGCGGAGGCGGCGCGAGGATCAGGAACGCGATGCATTGGACCCAAGCGATCGGATCGCGCGTTGCGGCGGCGGTCGTGCGCCGCCGCGTTGCGCTGCTTACCGGCCTCGTGCTGGCGCTCTTCGCAGCGGTGCCTTCCGCGCATGCACAGCTTACCACCAATGTCTATGATCGGGTGCTGCTGCTGCGCATCGGTGGCGAGACCGCGACCGGTTTCACCCTCGATGTCGACCACAAGCAATACCTCGTCACCGCAAAGCACGTCGTCTCGGCGCTCGGCAGCGCAGGCCAGATCCTGATCTATAAGGACAAGGGTTGGACGATCGTGCCGGTGAAGGTTTTTCGCTGCGACGATCCCATCGATATCGCCGTGCTGGTGCCGCCGAAGCAATTGACCGTCGACGTGCCGCTCGAGCCCAGCAATCGCAAGCTGCGCTATGGCGAGGATATGTATTTTGCCGGCTTTCCCTACGGGCTGCGCTCGAGCGCACCGGAGCGGCCAGGCGGTTATCCCGTTGCCTTCGTCAAGAAAGCGATCATGTCGGGCGAGATCGCCGAACGCGGCGCGACGATGATGGTGCTGGACGGCTACAACAATCCCGGCTTTTCGGGCGGCCCGCTCGTCTACCGCGATCCCGACCGGCCTGGCTTCGTCTATGATGTCGCGGGCGTGGTCAAGGGCTTCCGTGCCGATCTCGCGCCAGTCTATGCGCGCGAGGCGGTCGGGCCGCAGGACGTCACACGCGACGACATCGCCAAGGACCGCATCGTCCACACCAATAACGGCCGAACCCTGCGACTGACCGAAACGCAACAGGTCGTAAAGCTCAATTCCGATCTGCTCGTCGCCTACAACATCTCCTACGCGATCGATCTCATCCGCAAGCATCCGGTCGGCCCGCCGAGCTCGGACGCCTTCGCACCTTGAGGCGCGGCGCGGTTTGAACCGCGGCGCGAAAGCCTTTAACGTCAGCTAAAAGGCGGCACGCTCGGCCACGGCTTCGCCGTCTTCAATCGAGGCCGGGCACAATGACCAATCGGGAGGAGACCCAAGATGCGACGATCGGGCATGACGGCGATGAGATGGCGGCGGCGATCGCTTGGTCTTGCCCTCGCCGGCGCGCTCGCGATCCTCGGCGCTGGCGGCGCCCGGGCCGAGGCGATCAAGATCGGCACCGTGCGCGTCGCGGCCTTCGCGCCGGTCTTCGTCGCCCAAGATAAGGGCTATTTCGCAGCCGAGGGCATCCCGGCGCAACTCGTCTTCTTCGAGGCGGCACAGCCGGTCGCCGTCGCGACCGTCTCGAGTGCGGTCGATTTCGGCGTCGCGGCGATGACCGGCGGCTTCTACAACCTCGCAGGCCAGGGCGCACTAAGACTCATCGCCGCCGCCAATCGCGAGCACCCTGGCTTCGAGACGCAAGCCTTCCTCGTCTCCGACAAGGCGTTCCTGGCCGGGCTCAAATCGCTCAAGGATCTTCCGGGCCATTCTTTCGCCGTGACCGGCCCAGGTGGGCCGCCGGTCTATGTCGTTGGCGGAATCCTTGCCGAAAAGATGGGCTTCGACTTCAACACGATCCATCTCGTCCCGCTCAACACCATGCCCAACATCAACAGCGCGTTGGCCGGCGGCCAGGTCGATTTCACCCTTTCGTCGATTCTCGGCGTGATGGGGCAATATGTCAGCGAGAAGAAAGTGCATCTGCTCGGTTGGGTCGGCGATGTCGCGCCCTGGCAATTCGGCGCCGTCTTCACCGCGACCAAGACCGCCGACCAACGACGCGATCTGGTGGAACGCTTTCTGCGCGCCTATCGGAAGGGCGCGCGCGACTACCACGACGCCGTCACCGGCCCGGACGGCAAGCGCGCCGACGGGCCCGGCTTCAAAGAGATCGTCGCCATCATCGCGAAATAAGTCAAACAGCCGCCGCAACGGGTGGCGGAAGGCCTGCCCTATGTCGACGCGCAAGCGCGCCTCGACGTGAAGGACATCCTCCACCAAGTCAGCTGGTATAAGACGCGCGGCCTGGTCAAGGCGAACATCAAGGGTGAACCGATCATCGACCGGCGCTACGTCGAACCCTTGCCATAGCCGAGCCGCGACGGCGCGGCACGATCCGGCCATCGCTGCACCGAGCGAGACTTGGCTATCGGCCGGCTGCACTTCCCGATAGAATAGACGTCGGAGATGCGCGCGGTGATAACGGAAACGACCGGACAGGACCGTCGCCATCGGCGCGCCTGGCCGCGCGCGGCCGGGTCGGCTGCGCGCAGCTTGAACCGGACAGCGCGATGATGCGCCAGCTTTTGCGCTGGTTGCCGGCCTTGGCGATCATCCTGGTCGGGACCGGCCTCTCGCTCTTCGCCTCCGAGCTCGCGCGGCGTGCCGATGCCGAGCGCGTACGTAGTTTGGTGCAGATTAGCGGCGATTGGCAGGCGCGTGAGATCGAGCGCCATTTCGAGCGCGCGATCGACTCGCTTCATGCCGTCGCCAGTTACCTCGCCGTCAACAATCGCGTGACCGCGAGGGAATTCCATCAATTCGCCACGCTTGCCCATTCGGGCGACGGCCCGGCCAGCGCTATCGACTGGCTTCCCTGGGTTCCAGGCAGCCAGCGCGCTTCTTTCATCGCCGCCGCCGGCGCGCTTGGCGTAGAGAATTTCCACATTCTCGCGCGCGACGCCGAAAACCGCCTCGTCGACGAACCCGCACGCGACGCCTATACGCCGGTATTCTTCCAAGAGACGTTCGATCCGAATGCTCAAGGCCCGCTCGGCTTCGACGTGCTGTCGCTGCCGCATCGCCGCGACTGGATCATCGCGGCACGCGACAGCGGCTGGCCCTATATCTCGGGCCCCCTCGTCCTGCCGATGAAGCAAGAGCGACCGCTGGGCTTCATCGCGCTTTGGCCTGTCTATGCGGCCGATACACGGCCCGCGGACGCCGCTGAGCGCCGCAGCGCCTTTCGCGGCGTCGTTCTGGCACGGTTCCGCTTCGACCGCGCGCTTCCGGCAAGTCTTGCCGACGCGCCCGACCACGATGCCTCGATCGATTTCTTCGTCGCCGGCGCGAACGCCGCGGACGCGCCGATCCATGTCGCCTCCTTCGATCATGCGAGCGGCAAGTTCGCGATCGGCCCACAGCTTCTGCCGCGACGATCCGGCGAAATTACGACGACGCAAAGAATCGATCTCGACGGAAGGCAATGGATGCTGGCCATGCATTTCGGCCCGCGCATCGTCGCTTCGCTCAGCACGTATACACGCTGGACGTGGCTCGGCTTCGGCCTCGCGCTCACCGTCTTGCTTGTCCTCTACGTCGAGGGCGAGCGCGCGCGGCGCTTTGCTACCCAGCGCATCGTCGAGACGCGCACCGCCGAGCTCGCCTCGGCCAATCAGGAGATCGGGCGCGAACTCGAGGAGCGCCGACAGGCGCAGGAGGCGCTGCGCCGAACCGACGAGCTGCTCTCGGCGACGCTCGCGGCCGCGCCTTTCGCCATGGTCAGCATGGCGCCCGACGGAACGACGATGCTGTGGAACCGCGCTGCCGAGCGCATCTTCGACTATAGCGCCGCCGAAGTGATCGGGCGCATTCCGCCGATCGTGCCCGAAGAGGAGATGGCGGCTTTTCACGACACCCTGGCGAAGATGCGAAGGGAAGGCCTGGTGACCGATATCCCCGTGCGCCGCCAGCGTAAAGACGGCTCCATGGCCGAGATTCGCTTCAGCGGTGCGCCGATCTATGAAGGCGACACGCTTCGGGCCTTTGTCGGTATCCTCGAGGACCGGACCCAGGCCAACGCACTCGAGCGCCAGCTCGTCCAGGCGCAGAAGATGGAGGCGATCGGCAATCTCACCGGCGGCCTCGCCCATGATTTCAACAAACTCCTCGCCATCATCAGCGGCAATCTCGACCTCGCGCGCGCCTCCGACCATCTCGCCACCGACGATGCCGAGCTCGTGGCTGACGCGCTGGCGGCGGCGCTACGCGGGGCCGAGCTGACCGGCCGCCTCCTCGCCTTCGCGCGGCGCCAGCCGCTCAAGCCCGAGCGTATCGATCCCAACCGGCTGATCGGCGAGATCGTCAAGCTGTTCAGCCGCACGCTCGGCGAGACGATCAAGATCGAGCTCCATCTCGCCGACGGTCTCTGGCCCGTCACCGTCGATCCGGCGCAGCTCGAGGCAAGCCTGGCCAATCTCGCGACCAATGCGCGCGACGCGATGCCGGCGGGCGGCGAGCTCATCATCTCGACCATGAACCGGCGTCTCGACACCGATTACGCGGCGCAATTCCCGGAGGTGACGCCGGGCGACTACGTCCTGATCGAGGTGAGCGATACCGGCGAGGGCGTCCCCGCCGAGTATCTCGGTCGCATCTTCGAGCCATTCTTCACCACCAAGGGGCCCGGCCAGGGTACCGGACTCGGCCTCAGCATGGTGTTCGGCTTCATGAAGCAGTCGGGCGGCCATATCAATGTCTATAGCGAGCCTGGCGTCGGCACGACGTTTCGCCTTTATCTGCCGCGCGCCACGGAAGAAGGCGAGCTCGTCGATCCCGCCGAGCGCGGCTTGCTCGCGCGCGGGCACGGGGAGACCGTGCTCGTGGTCGAGGACAATGAGTCGCTGCGCCGCGTCGTGCTGCGCCAGCTCCAGGAGCTCGGCTATCGCGCGCTCGAGGCGGAGAACGCGGCCGCGGCGACCGCGGTGCTTGAAGGCACGAAGGTCGATCTGCTTTTCACCGACGTGATCATGGCTGGCGAATTCGACGGCTACGCGCTGGCCCGCCGCGTGCGCGAGCGCTGGCCCGAGGTAAAGATCCTCCTCACCTCGGGTTTCCCGCAAACGAAGCTCGGCAACGGCCATGGCTGGAGCGACGACTTCACCCTGCTGAGCAAGCCCTATCGCCGGCGCGATCTCGCCGACGCGCTGCGCCAGGCGCTTGACTGACCGCCGGAGACTTTCGCCGTCGCCGCTGGCGGCATGGGCGTCCGCCCTCAGTTGCGCAGCACAAGAAGCCCGTCGGCGGCGCGCACACCCTTGCCTTCGGCCAGCACGAAGAGCGGATTGATCTCCGCCTCCACCAGGCGGTCGCCGAGCGCCTCGCCCAGGCGCGCAAAGGCCAGGATAGCGTCGATCAAAGCCGCCACGTCGCGCCGCGGCGCGCCGCGATAGCCGGCGAGCAGACGCGCGGCTTTGAGCTCGCCGACCATCGCCTCGGCATCGCCGCGCGCGATCGGCGGCAGCCGGATCGCGACGTCGTCAAACAACTCCGCGGCGACGCCGCCGAAGCCGACCAGCACGGCGAGACCGAGCTGCGGATCGCGGCGCAAGCCCAGAATCATCTCGACCCCGTCACTGATCATTTCCTGCACGAGAAACCCTTCGCCCTTAAGGCCGCGCGCTACGGAAGCGGCGCGGATCGCCGCGCAGGCCGCTTGGACCTCGTCCGCCGCCACGCCAAGCCTGACGCCGCCGACATCGCTCTTATGCGCGGTCCTGCGGGAAAGCAGCTTGATCGCGACCTTGCCGCCGATGGCGCGCGCCGCCGCCTCGGCTTCAATCGCATCCGCCGCCGCGATTTCGCGCGCGCAGGCGATGCCGAAGCGGGCGAAGATCGCCTTGCTCTCGGCCTCGTTGAGCGGGCCGGAAGGAAGCGGGATCGCCACCTCGGGCCCGCGCCGAGCCGGTTCGACGAAGGCGTTGGGCTCCGCCGTCCCGCGCGACAGCGCATCGAGGACCGCGGCACAGCTCTCGGGTGCGGTCACGGCCGGAATACCGCGCGTATTGAACAGCCGCACGACCTCAGGCGCATGCGGGCTGACATAGGCGATGATCGGCTTGTCGCTGGCTGCGCGGCAAGCAGACGCCGCGTCGGCGGCGAGGGTCGGCTGCGCGAGCGCCGAGGCCCCGGCGACGACGACCAGCGAATCGTAGCTCGGACTTTCGAGCAAAGTTGCGATGGCCATGCGCAATAGCTCGGGGCGCAAGCCGGCGAGCGTGACATCGACGGGATTGCGCTGCGCTGAAGCCTCATTGCCTGCCTGCAAAGCCGCAAGGTGCTTGGCGGTCTCGACATCGGGAAGAGGCAGCTCCAACCCTGCTAGGCCGCAGCTATCGGCTAGCAGCGTGCCGGCGCCGCCCGTCGAAGTGAGGATGGCGACGCGGCGTCCACGCGCATGGTGCCCGGCCGCGAGCGCCGCGGGAATATCGATCAAATCATTGAAGGTCTGGGCGCGGATGATTCCGAGTTGCCGGAACAGCGCGTCATACAAACGGTCCGCGCCGGCGAGTGCGCCGGTGTGCGAGACCGCGGCGCGCGCGCCCGCTTCCGAGCGCCCGACCTTGAAGACGACCATGGGCTTCTTCAGCGCGGCGGCGCGCTCCGCGATGCTTCGGAACACGGCCGGTCGGCGCAGCCCTTCCATGTAGACGACCAGCACGGCGAGACCGAGCTGCGGATCGCGGCGCAAGCCCAGAATCATCTCGACCCCGTCACT
>JBJKPV010000116.1:0-2463 GCA_046706015.1 Allostellaceae bacterium
TCCTCGCCGATGGCGAGGTCGAAAAGCCGCTCGACGAGGGCGAGGTCGCGGCGCTCTCCGACAAGCTCGCCGGCCTCGGCATGGAGGCGGTCGCGATTCTCTTCCTTCATTGCTACCGCAACGCCGATCACGAAAAGCGGGCCAAGGCGATCTTCGAACAGCGCCATCCGAAGATGTTCGTCTCGGCGAGCCACGAGCTGTCGCAGGAATATCGCGAGTTCGAGCGCTGCTCGACCGTGGTCGCCAACGCTTATATCGGCCCCAAGGTCGACCGCTATGTCGGCGAGATCGACGAGCATCTGCGCCGCTCCGGCTTCAAGGGCTCGTTCCTGATCGTGCAATCGACCGGCGGCCTTTACGAGGCGTCGCAAGCACAGCAATACTGCATCCGCATGCTCGAATCGGGCCCGGCCGCGGGCGTCATCGGCACGCGCACGCTGTGTCATACGCTGGGCTTGAAGAACGCGATCGCCTTCGATATGGGCGGGACGACCGCGAAGGCGGGCGTCATCCATGACGGCGAGCCTTTGACGACCGGCTCGGCCTTGCTTGGCGGCTATGAGAAGGCGCTGCCGGTCCAGATCGCGATGATGGATATTTTCGAGGTCGGCACCGGCGGCGGCTCGATCGCGCGGGTCGAGGAGGGCATGCTGCGCGTCGGTCCGCAAAGCGCCGGCGCCGCGCCCGGTCCCGCTTGCTACGGGCTGGGCGGCGAAGAGCCGACCGTGACCGATGCCAATCTCTTGCTCGGCAGGCTCGGTGCCGACCGTTTCCTCGGCGGCGAGATGAAGCTCGACGTCGAGGCGGCGAAAAAGGCGCTGAACACCCATGTCGCCGGTCCGCTCGGCATGGACCCGACCGCGGCGGCCGACGGCGTCTTACGCATCGCCACCACCGCCATGTCCTATGCGGTCAAAGGGGTCACCACCGAGCGCGGCCTCGATGTCGGCGATTATGTCCTCGTCGCCTATGGCGGCGCCGGGCCGTTGCATGCGGTCGACGTCGCGCGCGAGCTCGGCATGCGCAAGGTCATCATCCCGATGGCGCCGGGCGTGTTCTCGGCCTATGGCATGCTGTTCTCGGATCTGCGCTACGATTTCGTGCGCACCTGGTTCACGCGGCTCGACAGCGCCTCCTTCGAGGAGATCGAGGCGGTTTACAAGCAGCTCGAGGACGAGGGCCGGGCGAGCATCGCCTCGACCTCGGTCAGGCCCGAGCAGATTACGACCAAGCGCGCTCTCGATATGCGCTATGTCGGGCAAGAGCACGCGGTGACCGTCGATCTGCCGATGGAGGTGTTCGAGCTGAAAGACCGCGCTGCGATCAAGAAGCATTTCGACGCGCAGCACGAGCAGCGCTACGGCACTTGCGCCCCCGAGGAGCGCGCCGAGATCGTCAGCCTGCGCACGGCCGTGAGCGGCGTGATGCGCAAGCCGGCGCAGGAAAAGATCGAATCGGGCGGCGCCGAGCCGCCAAAACAAGCCTTCACCGGCAAACGCTCGGTCTATTTCGAGGGCGCGGGCTTCGTCGAGACGCCGACCTATGCGCGCGGGTCGCTGCTCGCCGGCAATCGCATCGCCGGGCCGGCGCTGATCGAAGAGCATGCGTCCACCACGGTGCTGGCGCCGGGCGACGCGCTCACCGTCAACGCCTATGGCCATCTCGAAATCGCCGTCGCGGGGAGGAAGTGATGACGGAGCGAACCAACCGCAAGGCCGATCCGGTCGTCACCGAGATCATCCGCAACGGCGTGATCGCGGTCACCGAAGAGATGAAGACCAATCTCATGCGGACCGCCTACAACACGATCATCTACGAGGCGCTCGACTTCACCACCGGCCTGTTCACGGCCAAGGGCGAGACGGTCTCGATCGGCATCGGCCTGCCCATGTTCATCCGCGGCATGGCCGAGACGGTGAAGTCCAAGATCCGCCATTTCGGCTACGACAAGATGGAGCCGGGCGACATCTACATCACCAATGATTCCTACACGACCGGTAGCCATCTGAACCACGTCACCTTGACCATGCCGATCTTCCACGAGGGCGTGCTCGCGGCGTTTTCCTGCTGCATGGCGCATTGGATCGATATCGGCGGCGTCTTGGGTGGCGTCACCACCGACATCTATTCCGAAGGCTTGCAGATCCCGTTCCTGAAGCTGCACCGCGCCGGCGTCGTGAACCAGGACCTGGTCGATTTCATCCGCATGAATGTGCGCATCCCGACCCGCGCGCTCGGCGATCTGCGCGCGCAGGTGACGGCGGTCAAGACCGGCGAGCGGCGTTTCCTTCAGCTGCTCGAGCGCTATGGCCGCGAGCCGGTGCTCGATGCGATCGCCGCGATCATGGATCATTCCGAGACCGGCGCGCGGTCGCGCACCTTGACCATTCCCGACGGCGTCTATATCGGCGAATCCTACATGGACGATGACGGGATCTCGATCGGCAAGCCGGTCCCGATCCG
>JBJKPV010000117.1:0-12891 GCA_046706015.1 Allostellaceae bacterium
GCGGAGCTGGTGCTCGACGGCGTGCGCGTTGCCGCCGGCATCCTCGACGAGTACCTCACGCGGCTGCTCGCCGAGCGCAAGATGGATGAATCATCCTTGGCGCTGGTCGGGTTCTCGCAAGGCGCGATGATGTCGCTCTATGTGAGCCTGCGCCGCGCCGCGCCGGTCGCCGCAGTGGTCGCCTATTCGGGCCGGCTCTTCGCGCCCGAGCGCCTTGCCGCCGAGCTGCGTGCTCGGCCCAAGATCCTGCTGGTGCACGGCGATCACGACGAGGTCGTCCCAGCCGAGGCCCTGCCGCAAGCCTATGCCGCGCTCACAGCCGCCAAGGTGCCGGTCGAGCAGATGCTGCGTCCCGGCCTGGGCCACGGCATCGACGGCGAGGGCCTGGAAGCGGGCGGCCAATTCCTGCGCGCTTCCTTCGGCGGCTAAAGGCAGGCCCTCACTTCGCGTCGATGTAGCGATCGAGCGTCGCGAGCATCGGCCCGCCATCCCATTTCGCCGGGCCTACGACCTTGCCGAGCACCTCGCCATCGCGGCCGATGAGGAAACTCGTCGGCAGGCCCTCCACGCCGAAGGCCTGGATCGCCGTATCCTTGGGATCGAGGAACACCGCGAGATGGGTGATGCCGGCCTTGGCCAGGAACGGATCGACCGCCGCCGCGCCGCGCCGATCTTGCGAGATCGCCAGAATAGTGAGCCGCTTGCCGAGCGTTTGCTGCAGACGGTCGAGCGCCGGCATCTCTTCGACGCAAGGCCCGCACCAGGTGGCCCAGAGATTGACGAGGACGAGCTGCCCCTTGAAATCGACGAGATGCCTTTCCGCGCCGTCGCGCGTCGTAAAAGCGAGCGCGGGCGCTGGCAGCTTGTGGTCCAGCGCGATAAACTGGCCGAGGGGAGCGGTCGCCAACGCGCTCGGTCGCGGCGCGGTCCGCTCGACGCGGGCCGGACGCCAAAGCAGCGCCGCGAGCGCCACCCCGCAGAGGATGAGAAGCATCGTGAGCGCGCGTATCAGAGTCTTTGCCGACACCTTTCCCTCGTCATTCGGTTCCCGGGCATGAATCGCGGCAAGCGCGCGGCGCCGGCCAAACGGGCCTCGACCAATGCCGCCTGGGGCGGGCGTTTCAGCACGGCCCAAGCCTCGATCATGCAGCGCATCAACGCGTCACTCGACGTCGACAAGGCGCTCTACGCGCAGGACATCGCGGGCTCGCTCGCCCATTGCGCGATGCTGGTCAAGCGGCGCATCATCGCGCGCAAAGATGGCGCCTCGATCGCCCGCGGTCTAGCCAGAATCCGCGCCGAGATCGAGCGCGGCACCTTTCCCTTCCGCATCGAGCACGAGGACATCCCCCTCAATATCGAGGCGCGGCTGCGCGAGCTGATCGGCCCGGCCGCGGGCAGGCTGCACACCGCGCGCTCGCGCAACGATCAGGTCGCGACCGACTTCCGCCTCTATGTGCGCGACGCGATCGACCGGCTCGAGCGGCAGATGCAGACCTTGCAAGCGGCGTTGATCGCGCAGGCCGAGCCCCATGCCGCGACCATTATGCCGGGCTTCACCCATCTCCAGGTCGGCCAACCCGTGACCTTCGGCCACCATCTTCTCGCCTATGTCGAGATGCTGGGACGCGACCGCGCGCGCCTCGCCGATTGCCGCGCGCGGCTCAACGAATCGCCGCTGGGCGCGGGCGCGCTGGCCGGCACCTCCTTTCCGATCGATCGCGCGATGACAGCCAAGGCTCTGGGCTTCGCGCGCCCGATGGCGAATTCCTTGGACGCCGTCTCGGACCGCGACTTCGCGATCGAGTTCGTGGCCGATCTGGCGATCGCGGCGATGCATCACTCGCGCTTTGCCGAGGAGATCATCCTGTGGGTGAGCGAGCCGTTCCACTTCGTCGAGCTGAGCGACGCCTTCACCACCGGTTCCTCGATGATGCCGCAAAAGCGCAACCCCGACGCGGCCGAGCTGGTGCGCGCCAAGACCGGGCGTTTGATCGGCGCGGTGAGCGGACTGCTCGTCGTGATGAAGGGCCTGCCGCTCGCCTATGCCAAGGACATGCAGGAAGACAAGGCGCCGGTGATCGAGGCAGCCGACACGCTCGGCTTGTGCCTGGCCGCCATCACCGGCATGGTGCGCGACATGAAAGCCGACCCCGACGCCATGCGCGCCGTCGCCGCCAGCGGTTTCTCGACCGCGACCGATCTCGCCGATTGGCTGGTGCGCGCGCTGAAACTTCCTTTCCGCGAGGCGCACCACGTCACCGGCGCGGTGGTCGCGCGCGCCGAGGCGCTGGGCTGCGGCCTCGCCGCGTTGCCGCTCGCCGAGATGCAACGCGTCGAGAAGCGGATCACGCGCGACGTCTATCGCGTGCTGACGGTCGAGCGCTCGGTCGCGAGCCGCAAGAGCCTGGGCGGGACGGCGCCCGCCAATGTCGCGCGCGCGGCGCGGGCGGCGCGCCGGCGCTTTCTCAAGGTCGCCGGGCAATGAGCAAGCTCTCGCGCCTCGTCGCCTTGGGCCTCGTCCTCCTCGCGCTCGCCGCTTGCGGCAAGAAGGGCTCGCCGCAGCCGCCGCCCGGCCAGCCCAACACCTATCCGCAGCATTATCCCAAGGAATAAAGCCGGCGTGAGAGACGCTTCGCCCTGGGCGCCCGAATTCGCCTATCGTCATGGCATGCTCGCGGTCGAGGACGTGGCGCTCGCGCGCATCGCCGACGAGGTCGGCACGCCCTTTTACGCCTATTCGAGCGCGCAGATCGAGCGCCGCTTCCGCCAATTCGCTGGCGCCTTTCTCGGCACGCCGACGCTCTTGTGCTATTCGGTCAAAGCCAATCCCAATCTCGCGGTGATCGCGACCTTGGCGCGGCTGGGCGCCGGCGCCGACGTGGTCTCGGAGGGCGAGTTCCGGCGCGCGTTGCGCGCGGGCATCGCCGGTGACCGGATCATCTTCTCGGGCGTCGGCAAGACCGCGGCGGAGCTCGAATTCGCGCTCGCCCAAAACGTTCATCAGATCAATGTCGAGTCCCTGCCCGAGCTCGACACGCTGTCGGCCATCGCGACGCGCATGAACCGGCGGGCGCCGATCGCGATCCGCGTCAATCCCGATGTCGATGCGCACACCCATGCGAAAATCACGACGGGAAAAAAGGAAAACAAATTCGGTGTCGATCTGGCGCATATCGCCGCGGCCTATCGCCATGCCGCGAAGTTGCCCGGGATCGAGCCCGTGGGCCTCGCCGTCCATATCGGCTCGCAGCTGACGAAGCTGCGGCCGTTCGAAGCCGCGTTCCGCCGCGTCGCCGAGCTCTATCGCGCGCTGCGCAGCGAAGGGATCGCGCTCAAGCGGCTCGATCTCGGCGGCGGGCTCGGGATTCGCTATCGCGACGAGGAGCCGCCCGCGATCGAGGCCTATGCCGCGATGGTCAAGCGCGTCACCGGCAATCTCGGCGCCAAGCTGTCGTTCGAGCCCGGACGCTATCTGGTCGGCAATGCCGGCGCGCTGGTGGCGCGGGTGATCTACGTGAAAAAAGGCGTGACGCGGCGCTTCGTCGTGATCGACGCGGCGATGAACGATCTGATGCGACCGGCGCTCTACGACGCCTGGCACGAGATCCTGCCGGCGAAGGCGCCCACCTTGCGCCGCAGCCTGACCGCCGCCGACATCGTTGGACCGGTCTGCGAGACTGGAGATAGTTTCGCCGTGCAACGAAAAATGCCGCCGCTCGCCGAGGGCGACCTCGTTGCCGTCATGTCCGCGGGAGCCTATGGCGCGTCGATGAGTTCAGGGTACAATACGCGCCTGCCGGCGCCGGAAGTGCTTGTGCGCGGAGCACAGTTCACGCTTATCCGGCCCCGATCGAGCTATGACGCTATTCTGGCGCAAGACCGGATGCCGCCCTGGTTCACCGGGAATTGACCGGCGAAGGAACGGTAGCTGATGGCCGACACCGTCGTCCCGTCCGCGCCCGGCGCCCTGCGGCGGCGGCTGGGATGGGCTGCGATCGCGATTGCCTGGGAGCGGCTATGGCCGGCGCTGTGGCCGGCGGCCGCGGTGCTCGGGGCGTTTCTCGCCCTCGCGCTCTTCGACCTGCCGAGCCTGTTGCCGCGGTCGCTGCATTGGACCTTGCTCGCGCTCTTCGCGGGACTGCTCGCGGCCGCGCTCTATGACGCCGCCGCACACCTGCGCTGGCCGGGCCGGAATGCGGCGCGCCGCCGCCTCGAGACCGCGAGCGGCCTTGCGCACCGGCCGCTGACCGCGCTCGAGGACAAGCTCGCGATCAACACCAATGACCCCGCGACCGCCGCGCTGTGGCAGGCGCATCAGACGCGCATGCGGCAGCAAGCGCAAACGCTGCGCGTGGGCCTGCCGGCGGCCGGCCTCGTGCGCCGCGATCCTTATGCGCTGCGGGCGGCGCTCGGCTTGGCGCTGCTCGTCGGCGCGATCGATGCCGGCGATGATTGGTCGGCGCGGATCGCGCGCGCTTTCGATCCGGGGATGGAGGCGCCCGGCGCCGCGGCGGCGGCCAGCCTCGATATCTGGGTGACGCCGCCCGAATACACCGGCTTGCCGCCGCAATTCCTGCCGGCGACCCCGTCGGCCACTGCGATCGATGTGCCGGTCGGCAGCACCTTGCTGGCGCAGGTCCATGGCGGCCACAACCCGCCGCGCCTCGTCCTCGATGGCCACGCCAGCGACTTCGGGCGCATCGACGAGCACAATTTCAAGGACGGCGCGACGATCACCGCCGGCAAACGCCTCGCCATCGAGCAGGACGGCCACACCCTCGGCAGCTGGCCGCTGCAAATCGTGCCCGATCTGCCGCCCAGCGTCGTTTTCGCGCGTCCGCCCTCGCACAGCGCGCGCATGGCGCTGCGGCTCGACTACACCGCGGGCGACGATTACGGCGTCGAGAGCGTGAAGGCGGTCATTCATCGCGCCGACGATCCGGGCGGGCCCGCGCTGACCTTGGACCTGCCCTTGCCGGGCCAACATCTGAAAGATGTCCGCGCCACCAATTACACGGACCTGACGGCCGATCTCTGGGCCGGGCTGCCGGTCCAAATCGAGTTGCAGGCGACCGATGCGCTCGGCCAGACCGGGCGCAGCGACACGGTCGAGATGGTGCTGCCCGAGCGCGTCTTCCACAACCCGATCGCCAAGGCGATCGTCGAGGCGCGCAAGCAACTTACCCTTCATCCGAAGGACGAGGATGTTGTCGGCGAGACTCTGTCCGACCTCTCGCTCCGGCCTGACCGCTTCAACAATGACATCGTCGTCTTCCTCGCGCTCCGCACGGCACAGGCTCGGCTCGCGCTCGATCATAATTTCGCCGCGATCGCGCCGGTGCAGGCGCTGTTGTGGCAAACGGCGTTGCGCATCGAGGATGGGCGCGCGCCGGAGATGCAGCAGGATCTGCGCAATGCGATGCAGCAGCTTCAGGACGCGCTGGCTCGCAACGCGCCCGACGCCGAGATCGAGCGGCTGATGCGGCAGCTGCAAGAGGCGATGAACCGCTATTTCCAGGCGCTGGCGCAGCAGATGCGGCACATGGATCCGAGCCAGATGCCGCCGGTCGATCCGTCGCAGATGCTGTCGCTGCAGGATCTCCAGAAAATGCTCGACCGCGCGCGCGAGATGGCGCGCACCGGCGCCCGCGAGCAGGCACGCGACCTGCTCTCCCAGTTACAGCAGATGCTCGAGAATTTGCGCTTCGCCCGGCCCATGCCGGGACAGAACGGCCAGAGCCAGATGCTGAGCCAGATGCAGCAGATGATGCGGCAGCAGCAGCAACTCCTCGACCGCTCTTTCAGCGAGTCCCGCCAGGGCCAGACCGGGCAGACCACGCGCGACGCGCAACAGCAAGAGGCGCTGCGTCAGATGCTGCAGCAGCTCATGCAGCAATTGCAGCAACAAGGCGGCGGCCAGATGCCGAATGCCTTGAGCCGCGCCGAGCGCGCGATGCGTGGCGCCACCCAGGCGCTGCGCCAGGGCCAGCCGGGCCAGGCGATCGGGCCGCAAAGCGACGCGCTCGACGCGCTGCAGGAAGGCGCGCGCGCGATGGCCAATCGCATGCTGGGCAACAATTACGGCGATGGCCCCGGCGGCGAGCCGCAGGACGATCCCGGTCTGCGTCAGGCGCGGCGCGATCCGTTCGGGCGGCTCCTCGACACCGATCAGGGCAATGGCGGCTATGACGATGGCGGCCAGCTGCGTATGGGCAAGGCCGGCAATGATTATGCGCTCGACAAGGCCAAGCAGATTCTCGAAGAGCTGCGCCGCCGCGCCGGCGAGCGCTCGCGCCCGGCGATTGAGCGCGACTATATCGACCGGCTGCTGAAAGAGTTCTGACCGGCGCCGCGCGGAGCGTTTTCCGCCGAACTGGACTCCGGTTTGGCGCAGAAAACGCGACAAAACAAAAGAGTCGAGCGCGCTATTTCGCCAATTCTTCCTTCACCGCCGCGACGAGCTCGTCGAGCGTGAAGGGCTTGGGCAAGACGCGATGAACGAGCGCGGCGAGGTTGTGCGCGCGCTGGCGCTCAGCCGAATAGCCGGTCATTAGCAGGATCTTCATGGCCGGATAATCCTTACTCGCCTTCAAGGCGAGCGCGATGCCATCGAGCCCGGGCATGACGATGTCGGTCAGCAGCAGATCGAAGCGCTCGGCCGCGAGCGCCGCGAGCGCCGCGAGTCCGTCGGGGACCGTTTTCACCGCATGGCCGTGATGCTCGAGTCCGCGCGAGATGAAGGCGCTGACCGCCGCCTCGTCCTCGGCCACGAGGATTCGCGCCACCGCTTTACCTCAACGGCAGACGCGGCGCGGCGCTCACTGGCCCGCACCGGCGAAGCCGACGAGGGCGCTGGTCGCGGCCTCGGCCGGCTGCGCGATCGTGATATGGAACGCAACGCTGGCGCCGGGCAGAAGCGTCGTCTGCGCCACCGTCACGTCCCAGGCCTTCAATTCCTTGGCATCGCGGTCGCGCAAGGTGACTCTGAGCTTCGGCACCCGTCGCACCACCGACGAGACGTTCACGACCTCGCCATCGATCGCCAAGGCCGGCACACCGTTCTCCATGACGCGCGACGACGTGACCTTCAGCACGGAGAGCCCCGTGCCCGGGACCGTCGCGTCATAGCCGATCAACGCATAAAGACGCGCGGCGGGCGGCCACAGACCGACAACGCTGGCGCGCGCCGCGATCAGCCCCCACGCGACGGCCACGACCGCGACGAGGACGGCGAGCCAAGCGAGAACCGGGCCGCGGGAGCGCTGGCGCGAGACGGCTGGAAGCTGCACCCGGCGCTCGCGCCGCCGCGCCGGTTCGTCGATCTCCGGTTCGGGTACCGCCGCAAGCGCGGCATCGAAGCTCTGCGGCCCGTCGGGCGGCGGCGCCTGAAACCAGGTGTGGCCACAATGCGCACAGCGCACGTTCCGGCCCACGGCACCCAGGGCACGCGGATCGACGAGATAGCGTTTAGAACAGCTGCTGCAGGTGAGGATCATCGCCCGGGCGGGTTTTCGGCGTTCCTTGAAGCTTGTTATAGGGCCGGCGCCACGGCCGACGCAAGAAAGGGGCTTGCGCGCTTTACCCGCCGCGCGACGCATGCCATCTTGCTGCGCGGCGGTGCCGTGCGGCGCGCAGAGGAGACGGCGAGGACGTGCTTCGATTCGAGAATGTCGGCATGCGCTACGGCACCGGACCCGAAGTGCTGCGCGATGTCAGCCTCGATTTGCCGCCGGGTTCTTTCCATTTTCTCACCGGACCGAGCGGCGCCGGCAAGACCACGCTGTTGCGCCTCATGTATCTCGCCGACCGGCCGACGCGCGGCCTGATCTCGCTGTTCGACGCGGATATCTCGCGCCTGCGGCGGCGCGAGCTGGCCGATCTGCGGCGCAAGATCGGCGTCGTGTTCCAGGATTTCCGCCTGCTCGGCCACCTCTCCGCCTTCGACAACGTCGCGTTGCCCTTGCGCGTCGCCGGAATAGCCGAGACGCGCATCAAGAAGAACGTGACCGAGCTCTTGGAATGGGTCGGGCTCGCCAACAAGCTCAATGCGCGGCCGGCAACGCTGTCGGGCGGCCAGCAGCAGCGCGTCGCGATCGCGCGCGCGGTGATCGCCCGGCCGCAGCTCCTGCTGGCCGACGAGCCCACCGGCAATGTCGATGACGCGATGGCCAGCCGCCTGTTGCGACTGTTCGAGGAGCTGAACCGGTTCGGCACAACGCTCGTGATCGCCACGCATAACGAGCAGATGGCCTCGCAGCGGCGTTTCCACCGCATTCATCTCGTCGATGGCGAGGTGGCGAGCACCGCGGAGCTGCGCGTGTGATCGGCCGCCTCGGCCACGACATACCGCTACGCCGCGAGGGCACGGTAAAGCTACTGCCCTGGCTGGTGGCGCCGATGGTCTATCTCGCGGCGCTTGCCCTCGCCGGAATGCTGGCGCTGCACGGCTCGATGCAGAGCTGGGAGAACGGCCTCAGCGGTACGATGACGGTTGAGCTTCCGCCCGCGCCCGACCCGCCCGCACAAGACACCGCCTTGCCCAAAGCGCTGGCGCTGCTGCGCGCCGCGCCCGGCGTCGTCAGCGCGACGCCGCTCGGCCGGGCGACCGAGAAGCGGCTGCTGGCGCCCTGGCTCGGCACCGCTGTCTCGCTCTCCGATCTCAAACTGCCGCGTCTCATCGATCTGCGCGTCGCCAGCGGCGCGCCGCTCGATCTCGGCGTGCTGCGCGCGCGCCTCGTCGCCGCGGTGCCGGGAGCCGTGCTCGACGACCACCAGCTCTGGCTCGATCGCCTTTACGGCCTCGGTCTGTCGGTGGAGGCGACCGGGTTCGCGATCCTCATCATGGTCAGCGGCGCAGCGGTTCTTACCGTCGTCTTCACGACGCGCGCCGGGCTTGCCGTCCATCACGACGTGATCGAGCTTTTGCATTTGATGGGGGCGCGCGACCTTTATATCGCACGCCAATTCGAGCACGAGGCGATGCGCATGGGGTTAAGCGGCGGACTCGCCGGGATCGCGCTCGCCGTGCTCACCTTGTGGGGGCTGGGGCACGCCGCAACCGCGACCGCGATCTTCGGCGAGGAGGCAAGGCTGCTGCCCGATCTGAGCCTCGTTCTGTGGCAATGGAGCGCGCTCGCGCTGCTGCCGCTGGTGGCGGGCTTGGCGGCGATGCTGACGGCGCGGCTGACCGTGATGCGGGCGTTGGCGCGGATGCCATGACCTTCGTCCGATCGCGGCGCCTCCTGGGCGCGGGCGCCATGCTCGTCGGCGCGCTGGCCGTTCTGTGGTTTGTCGGCCTGTGGCGTTTCGCCGCGTCGATGCCGACGCAAATCGCCAATCCGTCCAGCCACACCGACGCGATCGTGGTGCTGACCGGCGGCAGCCTCCGGGTCGAAAGCGGATTGCAGCTTCTCGCCGCCGGCAAGGCGAAGAAGCTCTTCGTCTCGGGCGTCTATCGCGGCGTCGACGTCGCGGCGCTCCTCCACGCCGCGCGCCAGACGCCCGACAGCGTCGGCTGCTGCATCGTACTCGGCCACGCGGCAACGGACACGCTCGGCAACGCGCTCGAGACCGCGGCGTGGATGAACGCCGAAGGCTTCCACTCGCTGCGCCTCGTCACCGCCAATTATCACATGGCGCGCAGCCTGTTGGAGTTCCGCCGCGTCATGCCGGAGGTCGAGATCGTGCCGAATCCGGTCTTTCCCGAGTTCCTCAGGGCAGAGCCGTGGTGGCGCTCGCGGCGCAGCGCCCTGCTGATCGCGGGCGAATACAGCAAGTACCTCTTCGCGCTGATCCGGCCGATGGTGCCGGGCGCGATCCTGCCGCAGAGCGCGACCGAGTGATCTGGCTGCGCTCGCTCGCCTTCCAAATCGCGTTCTATCTCTGGACCGCGATCCTCGCCGTGGTTTTTCTGCCGCTGCTGGCCGCGCCGCGCTTGTGGATGATGCGCTGCGGCACTTTTTGGTCGCGGGGAACGCTGTGGCTGTTGCGCGTCTGCGCCGGGCTCGATCACGAGGTGAGAGGGCGCGAGCGACTGCCGTCCGGACCCGCGCTCATCGCGATGAAGCACCAATCCGCCTGGGACACCTTCGCCGTGCCGGTCATTTTTCGCAACCCGGCGGTGGTGATCAAACGCGAACTCGGCTGGATTCCGATCTATGGCTGGTACGCGCTGAAGGCCGGCATGATCCCGGTCGACCGAGGCGGGCGCGCGAGCGCGCTCAAGGCGATGGTGGCATCGGCTCAGCGGGCGCTGGAAGCCGGACGGTCGGTGCTGATCTTCCCCGAAGGCACGCGCAGCGCGGTCGGCGCGCCTCCCGCCTATCAGCCCGGCGTCATGGCGCTTTACCGCCAGCTCGACGTTCCTCTTGTTCCGGTCGCGGTCAATTCCGGCGTCTACTGGAAGCGGCGCGGCTTCCTGCGCCGGCCGGGGCGGATCACGGTCGAGATCCTCTCCCCCATAGCACCGGGCGGCGACCGTCACGCCACCCTTGCCGCGCTCGAGCGGGCGATCGAAACGGCTACCGCGCGGCTGGTCGCCACGCATGAGGATAAGGCTGTGGAAAGCGCGGCCCCGCAGCAGCGTGAAATCCGTGGATAAGCCCAGGAAGCGATGCGGCGCCAAGTACTTGGCGCACCCGCGCTGGTGATAAGCCATGGGAAACAAACATGGAACAAAGGCTTGACCAGTCGCTGCAAAGTGCTCAAATTGTTGACGTATAAACGAATTCCATGATCTTCGAGGGCCGCCTCCCGGCCCGAGCAGCCTGCCCGCGCTAAGGAAATTTCGTCATGGTCAGTGTCGCCGCGATCTCGCAGCAGATCTGGGACATGAAATACCGGCTCAAAGGGCCGGATGGCGCGCCTGTGGATAAGACCATCGAGGATAGCTGGAACCGGATCGCCGGCGCGCTGGCTGCGCCCGAGCGCGATCCCGGCGCCTGGGCGCCGCGCTTTGCCGAGGCGCTCGCCGATTTCAAATTCCTGCCCGCCGGCCGCATCGTTGCCGGCGCCGGCACCGGCCGCACCGTCACGCTCTTCAACTGCTTCGTCATGGGCACGATTCCGGACGATATGTCGGGCATCTTCACCCATCTGCGCGAGGCCGCGCTGACGATGCAGCAGGGCGGCGGCATCGGCTACGATTTCTCGACGCTCCGGCCCAAAGGCGCGCCGGTCAAGGGCGTCGGCGCCGACGCCTCGGGCCCGCTTTCCTTCATGGATGTGTGGGACGCGATGTGCCGCACCATCATGAGCGCCGGCAATCGCCGCGGCGCGATGATGGCGACGATGCGCTGCGACCATCCCGACATCGAAGCGTTCATCGAGGCGAAGCAGACGCCGGGCCGGCTGCGCATGTTCAACCTCTCGGTTCTCGTCACCGACGCCTTCATGACCGCGGTGAAGGAGGACGCGCCCTGGGAGCTGAGCTTTGCCGGGACCACCTTCAATGTCGTCAGGGCGCGCGAGCTCTGGGACAAGATCATGCGCGCGACCTATGCCTATGCCGAGCCGGGCGTCATTTTCATCGATCGCATCAACCGGCGGAACAATCTCTATTACGCCGAGACGATCAGCGCGACCAATCCTTGCGGCGAGCAGCCGCTGCCGCCCTATGGCGCCTGCCTCTTGGGCTCGATCAACCTCGCCGCCCTGGTGCGCGAGCCTTTGACCGCAGATGCTGCACTCGATCTCGGCGAACTCCAACGCAACGTGCCTTTGGCCGTGCGCATGCTCGACAACGCGATCGAGGTCTCGCGCTTCCCGCTCGACGATCAGCTCCACGAGGCCAAGGCCAAGCGCCGCATCGGGCTGGGCGTGACCGGCTTGGCCGACGCGCTGATCCTCTGCGGCGAGCGCTACGGATCGGCCAATTCGGTGGCCTTGACCGAGAGCTGGATGAAGGCGCTGCAGCGGGCCGCCTACCTCGCCTCGGTCGAGCTCGCCGCCGAGAAGGGCGCCTTCCCGCTCTTCGACAAGAAGCTCTACCTCGCCGGCGAGACCGTGGCCGCGCTCGACGAAGACATCCGCGCGGCGATCGAGAAGCACGGCATCCGCAACGCGCTGCTGACATCGGTCGCGCCCACCGGCACGATCTCGATCCTCGCCGATAACGTGTCCTCGGGGCTCGAGCCGGTCTTCAGCTTCAAATACACCCGCAACGTGCTGATGCCCGACGGCAGCCGCAAGGAGGAGGAGGTTTCGGATTATGCCTGGCGCCTCTTCCATCGCCTCAAGGGCGATGACGCGCCTCTGCCGGATTATTTCGTCGACGCGCAATCCTTGGCGCCGTCCGATCACGTCGTGATGCAGGCGACGGTGCAGAAATACGTCGACAGCTCGATCTCCAAGACCATCAACGTGCCGGCGGATTTCCCCTTCGAGCAGTTCAAGGATGTCTATCTCCAGGCTTACGAGCTCGGGTGCAAGGGCTGCACCACCTATCGCCCCAACGAGGTGACCGGCGCCGTGCTCGAGGCAAGTCCCGAGACGAAGCCGGCGATCCAGCAGCGCGAGCTGCCACTGCCGGCGCCCAAGCCCAAACCGAAGGACGTCTACGAGGCGGGCGGCGTCGTTTACATGACGCAGCCCCTGGACCGGCCCGAGGCGCTGCAAGGCAACACCTACAAGATCGCCTGGCCGCAAAGCGAGCACGCGCTCTACATCACCCTCAACGACATCGTCCAGGACGGGCGCCGCCGCCCCTTCGAGATCTTCATCAACTCGAAGAACATGGAGCATTACGCCTGGACGGTCGCGCAGACGCGCATGATCAGCGCGGTGTTCCGCCGCGGTGGCGATGTCTCCTTCGTGGTCGAGGAATTGAAAGCCGTGTTCGATCCGCGCGGCGGCGCCTGGATGGAAGGACAATACGTGCCCTCGCTCTTG
>JBJKPV010000118.1:0-5215 GCA_046706015.1 Allostellaceae bacterium
CCTTCGAGCTTGCCCTTCAAATCATCGGGCAGATCGTTGCGCGTCGCCCCGGCCTTGGCGACCTCCAACAAGCCCATATCGCGGTCCGTGCCCTTGATGGTGAAGACGCCCAGGGCGAAATACACAAACATCGGGCTGACCTCGAGCAGATGCGCGGCGATCTTCCGGCCTTTCTCGATAATCACGTCGGTTGCCTCGCCGATCGCGAGGCTCGCGATCCGCATCGAGCGGCCGGAATGCGAGCCGCCGCCGGCTTTGACGCGATCCGTGTCGTGCGCGACGAAATCGACGCTTTCGAAGGGCACGCCGAGCCATTCGTTCAAGAGCTGCGCGAAGCTGGTCTCGTGGCCCTGGCCGCTGTTCATCGTGCCGAGCACGAGCTCGACGCGGCCTTGGGCGCCGACCGTGACCTCGGCGCGCTCGCGCGGCGCGCCGCCCGCGCCCTCGATGTAATTGGCGATGCCGATGCCGCGCAGTCGCCCGCGCTTCCTCGATTCGGCGCGACGCGCGGCGAAGCCCTGATAATCGGCGAGCTTTAGCGCCGCATCCATGCCGCCCTCGAATTCGCCGTTGTCATAGGTGATGCCGACGCCGTTGGTATAGGGGAACGCCTTGGGCGGAATGAGGTTGCGCCGGCGGAGATCGACCGGGTCGAAGCCGTGGAGATCGGCGGCGAGATCGACCAGCCGTTCGATGATATAGATCGCCTCGGGCCGGCCGGCGCTGCGATAGGGCGTGGTCGGCACGGTGTTGGTCAGCACCGCGCAGCCGCGGAAATGCACCGCCGGAATGTTGTAGACGCCCGACATGATGCCGAGGCCTTTCCTGAGCGGCGTGAAATGCGCGCAATAGGCGCCGATATTGCTGAGATTGGTGCCGCGCAAGCCGAGGAAATTTCCCTCGGCATCGAGCGCCAGCTCGGCGCTCGAGGTCAGATCGCGCCCCTCGTAATCGGTGAGGAAGCATTCGCTGCGGTCGCCGAGGAACTTGACCGGCCGGCCGAGCCGCTTCGCCGCCCAGGGCAGCAGCGCGTATTCGGGGAAGAAGGTGTTGCGGGTGCCGAAATTGCCGCCCATATCGCCGCACATCGCGCGGCACTGCTCGACCGGCACGCCGAGCGCGCCCGCCAAGGTCTGGCGTTCGCGCACCATGCCGCCGCCGGTCCCGGCCCAGATCGTGTAGCGGCCCTTCTCAACCATGAAGCCGATCGCGGCGCGCGGCTCCATCGGCGTGCCGGTGACGCGGTTGATCCAAGTCTCGAACTTGACGATGTGCTTGGCGCGCGCGAAGGCGGCATCGGTCTTCGCCTTGTCGCCGACCTCGCCGTCGATCGCGAGATTGTCGCGGCGATCCTCCCACACCGACACCGCGCCCGGCTTCACCGCATCGGCGGCGCGCACCACGACGGGCAGCACCTCGTAATCGACCTCGATCAGTTCGGCCGCGTCCTTCGCCTGATCGAGCGTCTCGGCGATCACCATCGCCACCGGCTCGCCGACGAATTGTACCTTCTGGTCGGGCATCGGCAGATGGCGCGCGACATAGACCTCATAGCCGGGCGCGAAAGTCAAATCGACATCGGGCGCACCCTTCCAGGACGGGCTGTGCGGGATCGGCTTCTTGCCGTCGGCGACCCAATCGGCGCCGGTGAAGATCGCGATCACGCCGGGCGATTTCTTGGCCGCAGTGGTGTCGATCTTGAGGATGCGGGCATGGGCATGCGGCGAGCGCAGCATCGCGGCAAGGGCCATGTTGGGCATGACGTGATCGGCGGCGTAATGGCCTTTGCCGGTGATGAGGCGCAAATCCTCCTTGCGCAGCAGCGGCTGTCCGATGCCCTGACCCGTTGCACGCTCGACACTCATATCGCCTCTCCCTTTTCTTGTCGCAGCCGCCGTGGCTGGGCGGGCTGTCATCAACGGCCGTCAACCAACCGCGACGGCGGCGCCGTGTCAATTCCGCGCGGCGCAGGCCACGTCCGCGTTGAGCGCGCGGCGCAGTGGGAAAAGCTCAGAGCGCGGCGATCTTCGGCATCACCTTGGTGGCGAAAAGCTCGAGCGAGCTCTGCGCCGCGTCGAAACTCATCGTGCCGAAGAAGAGATAGGTAAGAAGATAATTGATGCCGAGCTCGCGCGTCTGGCGCTCGATCGCGGCGGCGACGGTGTCGGGCGCGCCGACGATGACCATGCCGTTCTTGACGCATTCCTCGAAATTGTGACCGCGTTGCACGTTGAGCCTGCCGGTGAACTCGGTCGAGCCGTGCATCTTGCGCAAATAGTTGAGGCTGGCGAGGTGATACTCGAACGCCGGCTTGGCGATGCGCTGCGCTTCCTCGTCGGTCTTGGCGACGACGATATGTCGAAGCATGCCGATCGCGACGCCGCCGCTGAATTCGGGCTTTGCCAGCTCTGGCCCGCCGCGCTTGGCGAGCGCTTCCTTGAAGGCGGCGATATTGCCCTTGGCGAAATCGGTCGGGCCGTTGGCGGTGAAGTGCATGCCCTGCTCGCCGGCCCAGGTCGCGCCGACCGTGTTGGAGGAACCATACCAGAAGGCCGGATGCGGCTTCTGATAGGGCCGCAGCGCCATCGGCGTCTCGCCGTAGGTGAAGTATTTTCCCTGATGGCTGAAGTTGTCATGGGTGAGGCCTTGATAGACGCAATCGAAGGCCTCGATGAAGATGTCGCGCGATTCGGCGTGATCGACCTTGTGGTAGTTGAGCTCGAAGGGCGAGACGCCGCGCCCGACCCCGACCTCGAGCCGGCCGCGGCTCAGATGATCGAGCATGCAGATCTCCTCGATGAGGCGCAGCGGCGAATAGAGCGGCAAGAGATAGACGAGCGGGCCCAGATGCAGGCGTTTGGTCGCGCGCGCCACCGCCGCGAGATAGACGCTCGGCCCCGGCACCATGTTGAGCGGGGTGCAGTGATGCTCGGCGACGTGGAGGCAGTAGAACCCGGCCTCGTCGGCCGCGGCCGCGAATTTGAGACGCTCGTCATATTGATCGGCGAGCGGCCGATCCGCGCGCTCGACATGGTCGAAAAGTCCGACTTGCATGGTTCCTCGCTCGACTTGCCGCCTTCGCCGGGAAGGCCGCTCCGGATCGGGTCTTTATGGCGCGGCGCGGCGCGGGATGTCGATCAAAACATTGTCGCGGGCCGCATGGGCTCGCGCATGCGGCGATGCAGCACGCGCATGGCGCCGTGACAGCGCGGTAACCTTTGTGAAGCGGTGCGAGATTCCGATTGCCAGATGCCGGGCATCGCGCGACGATTGCGAAACAGTAGGCGTGGTCGGCGGCCCGCCTCGGTCTCGGCTGGCTTCCGCGCCCCGTTTCTCAGGTGCAACGGGAAGGAGGCGTGCATGAGCGATAGAGAAGCAGGGCCGCGTTGCGCGGCTTTGGTCGGTCCTTATCTCTCCGGAAAGACAAGTTTGCTCGAGGCGCTGCTTTTCGCCTCGGGCACGATCAACCGGCGCGGGACGCAGAAGGAAGGCAACACGGTCGGCGATCACGCGCCCGAGGCGCGCGCCCGCCAGATGTCGACCGAGATCAACGTCGCGCGCGCCACCTATCTCGACGATCTTTGGACCTTTCTCGACTGCCCCGGCTCGGTCGAGCTCTCCTGGGAGGCGCAAAACGCGCTGCTCGCGGCCGATGTCGCGGTCATCGTGTGCGAGCCCGAAGTCGAGCGCGCGCTGACCTTGGCGCAGCTCTTCAAGTTTCTCGACGATCACGAAATTCCGCACATGCTGTTCATCAACAAGATGGACACGGCGTCGGCGCGCGTCTCCGAGGTGATGGCCGCGCTGCAAGGCGTGTCGCAGCGCCCGCTGGTGCTGCGCCAGGTGCCGCTGCCCGGTCAGGAGAACACGCCGCAGGGCTATGTCGATCTCGTCAGCGAGCGCGCTTACAAATACAAGCCCGGTCACGCTTCCGATCTCATCAAGCTGCCCGACGAGATCAGCGGCGAGGAACAGGCGAGCCGCACCGGTCTGGTCGAGCGCCTTGCCGATTTCGACGACAAATTGCTCGAGCAACTGCTCGAGGATTTGCAGCCGTCGAAAGAAGAAATCTATCGCCACCTGACGCAGAATTTGCGCCGCGATCTGATCGTCCCGGTATTTCTGGGCGCGGCCCAGCACGATCACGGCGTCCGGCGCCTGTTGAAGGCGCTGCGCCACGAGACGCCCGACAGCGCGACGACGGCGGCGCGTCTCAAGCTCGATCCCAATGGCAGCGACACGGTCGCGCAGGTGATCAAGACCTACCATCTGCCGAGCGCGGGCAAGCTCTCGCTCGCACGCATCTGGAGCGGGCAGGTCAACGAAGGCATGAGCCTCAACGGCGTGCGCGTCGCCGGCGTGCTGCGGCTTCTGGGCGGGCAGGCGACCAAGATTCCGTCGGCGGGCGCTGGCGAGGTGGTGGCGCTGGCGCGGCTCGAAGGGATCGCGACCGGCACGGTGCTCTCCACCGGCACGCCGCCCGATCTGCCGAAAGTGCCCTTGCCGGCGCCGGTTTATGGCCTCGCGATCACGGCCGAGAAGCGCGCTGATGATGTGAAGCTGACCGGCGCGGTCGCGCGGCTTATCGAGGAGGACCCGACCTTGTCGCTCGAGCACAATGCCGAGCTTCAGGAGATCGTGCTGTGGGGGCAGGGCGACATTCATCTCCAGATCGCGCTCGACCGGCTGAAGCAGCGCTACGGCCTCGCGGTCGCGACGACGCGGCCGCAAACGCCTTATAAGGAGACGATCAAGGCGGGGACCGCGCTGCATTCGCGCTTCAAGCGTCAATCGGGTGGACACGGCCAGTTCGCCGATATTCAGATCGAGGTGAAGCCGCTGCCGCGCGGTACCGGCCATGTCTTCACCGACGCGGTGGTGGGGGGTGCCATTCCGCGCAACTACATCCCCGCGGTCGAGGAAGGCGTGATCGAGTATCTGAAGCGCGGACCGTTGGGCTTCCCGGTGGTCGATGTCTCCGTCACGCTCACCACCGGCCAATTCCACGCGGTCGACAGCTCCGATCAAGCCTTCAAGACCGTGGCGCGCCAAGCCATGTCCGAGGCGATGCCCAAATGCGATCCGGTGCTGCTCGAGCCGATCAACCATGTCGCGATCACCGTACCGAGCGCCTTCACCTCGCGAGTGCAGCGCATCGCCTCGGGCCGGCGCGGGCAGATTCTCGGCTTCGACGCCAAGCCCGATTGGGCCGGCT
>JBJKPV010000119.1:0-6408 GCA_046706015.1 Allostellaceae bacterium
GACCAGCGCCCGGGCCGCAGCAGTGGTGCCGTATTGACGGCGAGCAGCAACAATCCCGTCGCGCAGAACATGTAGAGCGCGGCGAACATCGGCGCGAGAAAGATCGCGGCCATGAGTACGACCAGACCGCCGACCGCAAAAACGAAGGCGCCGAGATTGGCCTTGTCGCGCCAGGACAGCGGCGTGGCATTGCGGTCGATGACCATATGCGTGCGATAGCGTACCGCCAGTAAATAGACCGACACGGCGACCGTCGTGTAGTAAATGAGCGCGGGCGCCCAGCCGCGCGCGACGACCTCGAAATAATCGACGCCCAGGAACTGGGCCATCAGGAAGGCCGCGATGCCCATGACCGGCGGCATGATCTGCCCGCCCATCGACGACGCGTTCTCGATCGCCGCTGCGGTGGCTGGCGGCAGGCCCGCGCCGACCATCGCCGGGATGGTGGCGGACCCGACGGTCATGGAATTGGCGGCGCCGCTCCCGCTCACCGTGCCGATGAGCATCGAGCCGATCACCGCCGATTGCGGAATCGCATGCGGCGAGCGGATGGCGACGCGCTTGGTGGCCGTCAACAGCGACTCAACGCAGCCGAAACCGCGCATCAGGCTCAAGACCAGGAGAAAGGACCCGATCAGCGTAAGGGCGATCTGCGGCAGGCGCGAGAAGATGCCGGTATCCATCTCGACGCTGCTCGCGGTGATGACGCGCTGCCAGCTGAGGCCCGAATGATAGAACATGCCCGGCACGACGTAGCCGTATACGGCATAGAGGACGAGGATGATCGTCAGAATGAAGAGCGGCATATGACGCTGGCGCGCGTATTCGATCACCAACAAGGTCATGATGCCGCCAATGATCAAATCGGCCGTGTCATTGAATCCGGCACGCACCGTGCCGAGCGCCTCGTAATTGGTGTTCATGTAATTGGCGCAATAGAGCGAAAAGAGGCAAAAGGCCGCGGCGACCACGTAGCGCGCGACGGCCGGCAGCCGCGGATAGAACTCGTTTCGCCGCAGTGCTTGCAGCGTAAAAAGCGCATAGACGATCGGGATCGTCGTCATGGCGAGCAAGGTCGGCCCGCCCAGACCCGTCCAATAGTAATAGAGCATATAGGCCAGGAACGCGATCGATGCCGCGTAGAAGATCGCGTTGAGGAGGCGTGGCGGGCGCTGGGCCGGAATCGTCTCGGTCATGGCGGACCCATTATTCCTTTTCATCGAACGGGGCGGGCACGACCGCCCGCCGCTTGCCTCTAGCGATCAAGCGACCCCGCCTTACATCTTGGCGACGTTCGCATCCCATTTGCTGTCCCACATTCCCTTGGCCTTGAGGAACTTCTCGAGACCAGGATGGATGGGCGCGATGTTCCACGTCGATTCCAGCGCGCGCTTTTGGAACTCGGCCATCTTGCCGCCGCTGATCTGACGGAAGCTCGTGTCGAGCTTAGCCAGCTCATCGGCATGCTGTTCGACGATCGTGAGCATCTTATACATCTCGTCGGTCGAGATGCCGCGGCCGAGATCGAAGCCCCAGTAGAAGGGCAGCAAGGTCACCTTCTTCACATAGTCGTGCTTCATGTGAAACGGCGCCGGATCGACTTCTTCGACCGCAAAACCCTTCTCTTTCAAGATCGCGAGCGCATCCGGCGTCGGGTTGAGCGCAGTCCAGTCGACCGCGAGCGAGGCTTGAGTCAGCCAGGGGGGTGGCGTCTGACCGCCCGCGGCATAGATGATCATGCCCTTGATCGAGCCGGAATCGAGCTGCGAGCCGACGGTCGAGAGATCGACCTGCTTGTAGATGTGATGGACGCCGACCGCGGCCATCGCCAATTCGAGATATTTGCGGGTGTCGAAGGGCAGCGGCCCGGTATAGACGGGCTTGCCGGAAAGATCCGTCCATTTCTTGATCGTGTCGCGGTCGCTCGCCTTGATGCCGAGGCCGACATCGAGGGTATAGCACCAGAGGGACTGGACCGGCTGATATTTGACGTGCTCCTTGAAACCGGCGAAGCGTCCCGTATTGGCCTTGAGTTCCCGCAAGGCCACGTCGGAGGCATAGTCGCCGTCGAACTCGCCCGTGGCATAGCCCTTGACGGTGGTGACGGCGCCAGGCGTCGGCAGCACGGTGATGCGGAATTCGGGCATCGCCTTGTTCAGAACATTGGCGAGCTGAACGAGCGCCTGATACCCCGACGAGCCGACCGGGCCGGTGCCCCATCTGATGTCTTTGGGCGCGGCGGAGGCAGGCACACTCGCGAGCGCGACCGCGAACAGTCCCGCCGCAAGGCCCCGCGCCGCGACGGCACCGGGCGAAAAAACACGCTTATGCATGAGACAATCCTTCCCTGACGTTTTCATTCTCGTTGCCAGCGCGCGAAGCCGCATGGCATCACCGCGCCGGTTCCTTTCGGTCGGCAACAAGATAGCCAATGCCGGTTCGGGACACCAACGAATAGCGGCGGCCATTCACCATTAAAGTGTCGCGCCGGGACGCGGCCACCGTCGCCGGCACCAGTGTTAACCCTCTGATTTCTGACCAATATGGCGGCCACGGCGCACCGCATGACGGCGCGGGGAGAACGGCCTTTCCGGCGTTGTGCGCTCAGCGCGCGCCGAAGATCGCCGTGACCTTTGTCGCGTTAAAGATGTAGGTCGGCAGGATGTCGGACCAGACCACCTTCTGCCCGAGTTCCTGCATCGCCCCCATCAGCGCGAACCAATTGAGCGTCTCCTGGCCGCCGCAATCCTCGATCTGATCGAGGGTGAATTTCTGCCAGAAGCCGAAATCGCCCTCGACCATCGCGTTATAGAGCTTCATGTCGGTCGCGATGTCTGGGACCATCCGCCAGGTCTTCTTGGTGAGGAAGGAATGCGACCAGCTCGACGAGGCCATCAGCGCGACGCGGTAAGGGCTGTCGCGGACGATGCGCGCGACCGCTTTGCCGAGCGCGAAGCAGCGGCGCGGGTTTGGCGAGGGCGGGTCGGGCGGCGGCTTGTGGCCGAGATTGTCGGCAAAGCCGTGATAGCCGATCACCTCGCGGCCATAGCAATTGATCGAGCACGGAATGATCCGGTGCGGGAATCCCTGGCGATAATAGTCGAGATAGAGCACCGCGTTGAGGAAGGCATGCGCCATGCCCGGATGCTCGTTCGGCTGATAGGAATAGGCGATGTCGAAATCCTGCTCGAGCAGATGTTCGACGATGTATTTCGCGCCCTCGCGATGGAAATGGAGCTTGTATGTAAATTCGGGCGGCTCGTTCCACACATTGGGCCTGCCCTTCATCGAGCCCGATGCCGAGGCCTGTTCCCATGGCTTCACGGCGAGATCACCCTCATACGCCATCACGCAGAAGGGGGGAATGATGCCCTCGCGGAAATTCTCGTATTGATCGTCGCCCCACATGAAGATGAAGTCCGGCTTGAATTCGTCAAGCGCGGCGCGTGCCTTGCGAAAATCGGCGAGCATCGCCTCGTGATGCGCCGCGCCCGAGGCCGCACCGAAATCATCGCCTAGCTCGCGCCGCATCGCCTCCGGCCATTTCGATTGATCCTTCGCCGATGCCGGAATGTCCGGATCGTTGAGGCGCACGCGCAAGAGAAACGCCATGTCGTGCTTCGGCCGGCTGAAGAGTGGCGAATGCGATATCCCTAGTCCCAGAACCTCGCCCATGGACGGTTTCCTCCCGGCTCAAAAGACCGCGGACAGGCTAATCCTCGGCGCGGACATTTTCCAGCGCAACCGCGCCGCAGCACGAGGTTGTGGCGTCGACGCCGCGGCTTTAGAGTGTGCGCGCAAAAAAGGGCTCGAATCCCCGAAAGATTGAGGCGCCTTGATGAAAATCGCTCTTGCCGCATTGCCTTGGCCGGTGCTGTTGCACGACCGAGTCGTCGTGCAATCGGGCGAGAGCAATTGGCACGATCTCGAAACGCTGCTCGATGAAGCCGGACTCGCCGGCAGCGCGGGCCCTGACGGCCTTCCCTCGGCGCTGGCGCACCTCGCGTCGCTCGGCACCACCGGCAGGCGCAAGATCGAACGCATTCTCGGCACGCGCAAGAACCGCATCGCCAGCCCCCTCTTGCTGAAACCGATCGATCCCTTGGCCAAGATCCTCCTCACCGAAGGACGGACCGCGCTCAGCCGCTCGAATGATCAGCTTCCCGCCAAGATGGTCGTCGGCTTTTCGAAATTCGCGACCGCGCTTGCCGATCCCGAGACAGAAATCCGCCTTCCCGACCGAAACGCGCGCTACGACGTCGAGGCGACATTGGCGGTCGTGCTGGGCACGCGCGCTTCACGCGTATCGGCGGCCGCAGCCGCGCGCAGCGTCATCGGCTTCACGCTCATGGCGGAAGTGACACATCGCGACATGTTCGAGGCGGAATCGCGCACGAGCAACAGCCTCTTTGCCAAGAACTGTCAGAACCTTTCGCCGCTCGGCCCCGCGATCTGGATCGCCGGGCTGAAGGAGCTCGCGCCTACGACGGAGATCACGCTCGCCGTCAACGGCGCGCCGCGCCAACGCTTCGCCGTCTCCGATTTCGCCCATGGCATCGCCGCGGCAACCAAGGCATGGTCGCGCTGCGTGCTCGAGCCGGGCGACATGGTGGCGCTCGGCGCGGCGATCGCCAAGCCGACAGGGGGTAGTGAGGTCGATTCGCCGATCCCGATCGCCGCCGGAGACCGGATCACCGTGTCCTGCGCGCCGATCGGCACGCTTGCCGCGCACTTCGCGGCTTGAGGCTTGGGAGAAAGGGACATGCGCTTCGTCACCTTCGCGTCGGCCGCGTCGATCGAGCGTTTCGGCCTCGTCCTTGGCGATCGCAGGATCATCGACATCGAAGCCGGCTTCGCCGCCGCGCTCGCGCGAAACGTGCCGGCCGACCGCGCTGTGGCACTGGCACAAGCCATGGCGCCCGCCAACGCGCAGGATTTCATCGCCAACGGCACGATCGCGCTCGAGGCCGCGCGCCAAGTGCTGCGTTTCGCGGAAGAAGCCGGGCGCGATGGAATGGCGCTCACGGGTCCGCGCGGCGAGAAGATCGTCTTTGCTGAAGACGAAGTAAATCTGCTCGCGCCGGTGCCGCGACCGCGCAAATTCATCGCCGCCGGCAAGAATTATTTCGAGCACCAGGACGAGATGGGACGACCGGCGGACTCGAAGGTACCGCAATTGCCCATCGCACACGTGCAATTCGCCTCGACCGTGGTCGGGCCCGACGCCACCGTCGCGATCCCGCCCGAAACCAAGCATCTCGATTACGAGGTCGAGATCGCGGTGGTGATCGGCCGGCCTGCGTATGCGGTCACCACCGAGCGCGCGCTCGATTATGTCTTCGGCTATACGGTCTATAACGATCTCTCCGACCGCGACCTCTATCGCGGCGAGGCGCGGCTCGGCGGCGGCGTTGGCCTGTTGGGTAAAAATTTCGCCGGGTTCGCGCCGCTCGGCCCCTATCTCTGCACGCCGGACGAGATCGGCGATCCGCAGCTTTTGGGCTTGCGCAGCCGGGTCAACGGCCAAATGCGCCAGAATTCGACCGCACAGCGGATGATGTACAAGATCGACCAGCAGATCGCGCATTGGTCGCGGATCGGGCTCGAGCCCGGCGACATCCTCGGCACCGGCACGCCAGGCGGCGTCGCCGCCGGGCGCAAGCCCGATCAGGAACAGTGGTGGCTGAAGCCGGGCGACATCGTCGAATGCGAGATCGACCGGATCGGCACGCTTCGCACTCATATCGCATGACAATAAGGGGAGACCGCATCATGGACGCCAAGCAGCGCAAGGAAATCGAGCAGGAATGCCGCGATCTGGTGATCGCGATCACGCAATACGGCGATCATCGCGAGGCGGAAAAGGCGGTCGCGCTCTTCGCCGAGGACGGCACTTGGCTGCGCGGCGGCAAGCCCTATAAGGGACACGCCGAAATCCTCGGCTCCTATCAGCGTGGCTCGGCAACGCAGGTCACGCGCCACATCAACGGCGGCACGATGGTCACGGTGAAGGACGAGAGCCACGCCGAATGCGTGACCTATTATGTCGCCTTGCACCACGACCCGAAGACGGCGGACGCGAAATTCCCGCTGCCTTTCGATCCGCCCTTCAGCATGGGCGAGTGGCACGACAAATTCGTGAAGACGGCGCAAGGCTGGCGCTTTTCCTCGCGCGAGACAAAGCGCCTCTTCGAGCGCCAAGGCGGGCACTGACCGGCCTCGCGCCGCACGGCGCGCCGACCATTCATTCGTTCAACCGAGAGGTAAGAGATGGCACCACCCGATTCCACCGCCGGCAAAGCCGACATTGCCGCCGAGATCCGGCGCATGGGGCGCGCCTTCAATCCCGAGATCTTGAAGGCGACCTATGCGCTATTCACGCCGTTGCAGCAGCGCGCGCCCAAGGAC
>JBJKPV010000120.1:0-10382 GCA_046706015.1 Allostellaceae bacterium
GACGCGCCGCGGATGCTTTTGATCGACGTAATCCGCCATCGCCGCGGTCGAGCCGGCGAAATCGGCCTCGGCCACGACGTCGGGCGGGCATTCGGGATGGGCCAGCACCACGACGCCCGGGTAGGAAGAGCGCAGCGCGCGGATCTCGGCCGCGGTGAAGCGCTCATGGACCTCGCAATGGCCCTTCCAGGTGATGATCTTGACCCCGGTCTCCCGGGCGACGTTCTGGGCGAGGTACTCGTCGGGCAACATGATGACGCGATCGACGCCCAGGGACTCGACCACCTTCTTGGCGTTGCCCGAGGTGCAGCAGATATCGGATTCGGCTTTGACGGCCGCCGAGGTGTTCACATAGGTGATCACCGGCACGCCCGGATAACGCTGACGCAACAGCCGGACATCCGCCGCCGTGATCGAGGCTGCGAGCGAGCAGCCCGCGCCCGGATCGGGGATCAGCACGGTCTTCTCTGGATTGAGCAGCTTCGCCGTCTCGGCCATGAAATGGACGCCGGCCAGCACGATCACCGCGGCATCGGTCTTGGCCGCCTCGCGGGCGAGCGCCAGGCTGTCGCCGACAATGTCGGCGACGCCGTGAAAGATCTCCGGCGTCTGATAATTATGCGCGAGGATGACTGCGTTGCGCGCCTGCTTCAGCGCCAGGATCGCATCGATGTCACCGGCAAAGACCGGCCATTCGATCGCCGGGATAACACTCTTGACCCGGGCATAGAGCTCCGGATTCGGAATCGTGATCGTGTCTGGCATGGCGTCCCCTTTATGCTCATTGTGAGCAAATATTCTGCGGATAGACTACACGTGAGCATAAGTCTGTCAAGCGCAATAGCGGGGGTGGGGTTTGCATGCACTTCATGGCCGGGACGCACAATCGGAAGCGGCTTCCGACTGAAAGCAGCGGCCGCAGTAAGCCGACACTAACCCGATTGCGGTGTGAGACCCCGGAGGGGCTCGTTAGCCGGGACTTACGGTTCCGCCCGGCTTAGGCCGACCGCGCGATCGGCAGCTTCGAGCCGGCGAAAGCCCGCTCCTGCACCAACTCGCGGCGGAATCGGACCAGCTTGGCCGGCCGGCCGCCGCTCTCACTCGACATCCTGCCGATCTCCTCGACCAGCCCCTGCTGCTCGATGAGGCGACGGAAATTCTGCTTGTGCAGGCGTTGGCCGGCGAGCGCCTCCATCACGCGCTGGAGCCGCAGCAGGGTGAAGCTGTCGGGCATGAGTTCGAACACGACCGGCCGGTATTTGATCTTCGCGCGCAGCCGCGCGATCGCCGTCGCCAGGATGCGGCGGTGATCATGCATCATGGGCTCGCCCGGCAACGCCTCCGACGCGGCGAGCGGCACGCGCGCCTCGGGTACGAGCTGCGCCTCGTAGAGAAGCTCATAGCGCTGCAGGACGAGTTCCTCGTTCCATTGGCGGTGGGTCGAGGCGAAGGCCGCCTCGACGCGCTGCTGGCGGGCCCTGCGCGTTGCCGCGTCAGGCGCCGCCTGGGCCCAATCCCCCAGCCGCTGCACGGTCTTGGCGATCGCCGCGGGCGGGCCGTCGCGCCAATCCTCCCATGGGAAATAGCGATACCAGTTGCGCCATTCGGGGGCCTGCTCGCCCGAAGCGCGGGCCTCGCGGGTGAGGCCGACATAGCTGATCGATATCACCCTTGCGCCGTCCTGGGTCCGGTCCCGATCAGCAAAAGTATAGAGCTGTTCCATATAGCCGAGCGGATGATGGGTCTGCCGCTCGACCCAGTCGCGCAGCCCGGTCTGCAGCGAGCGATGGCCGGATTCGAACGGCCCCGAGGGCAGCGCCCTTCCGTCCTGGATGGTGAGGACGCGCGGCTCCTCGCCCGTCACCGCGACGAGAACGGCGGTCAGGTCAATGATGACGGCGCTGGCGTCGGGCGTGGTCACGGGCATGGCTTTGCACAGGGGCATCGTCGCACAGGACGACGCGCCAGGATATCGCGGGGCGATGAGATCGCTTGCATAAAGCTCAAATCGCGCTGTTTTACAACATGGTAACCATTCGCTGGCTCTAATGCGGCATGAATCCGCCGCCCGACGACCGGGATGATCACTACAGGGACGACACGACGTTGCGCCAAGTCTCGCCGCAGGAGCTACGCCAGATTATCCAGCTGCACGAGCTGTTCGTGTCGCGCCTGCCCGGCGGCCGCCGCGCGGTGCTGGCCAATTACGATCTTTCCGAGGCCGATCTCAGCGACCAGGATCTCTCCGGCGCGGATATGACCGGCGTGCGTCTTCATCGCGCCAATCTCAAGAATGCCCGGCTGTGCAACGCAAAGCTCTCGCACGCCGATCTTCGGGCGGCCAATCTCAACGGCGCCGATCTGACCGGCGCGGATTTGCGCTCCAGCTGCCTGCGCGCGGCGCAGCTCAACCGTGCCAAGCTGCCGAATGCCGATATGAGCAAAATCGTGCCGCTGAAGCTGTTGGGCCTCGAGGGGCGGCAATTCAACAACGATTCGCCGCGCACTGATCTCTCATCGATCGAGGCGCGCGAATGCGACATGTCAGGCGCCAAGCTCACCGGCGCCTCGATCATCCGCGCCGATCTCACCGACGCCAATCTCAGCCGCACCGATTTGTGCGGCGCCGATCTGCGCAACGCCAACATCACCGGCGCCGTGCTCGAGCATGCCGATCTCTCTGGCGCCAACCTCTCGGGCGCGAGCCTGCGCGGCGCGACACTGGCAAAGGCCAAGCTCGCGGGCGCCGAGATGAAGGGCGTCGACGTCAGCGGCGCCATTCTCGATCGCGGCGCGCTCTCCCATGCAATCGACGCCGAAGAGCTCGAAGGCGCGGTGCGAGGGACGCTCACGCCCGAGGAAATCGCCGAGATCTTGAAGCAGCATCAGCTCTGGCTCGACACCCGCGGCGCGCAAGGCGAACGCGCGGTGCTGAGCGAGCGCGACCTTTCCGGCTGCGACCTTCGGAAAGCCAAGCTCGCCTTGGCGGTGCTGGCGCGCGCCGTGCTGCGCGGCGCCGATTTGACCGAGGCCTCGCTCGTGATGTGCGATCTCTCGCTCGCCGATCTGCGCGACGCGCGGCTCGACCGCGCCGATCTGCGCGGCGCCAAGCTCGTGCGCGCCCATCTCTCCGGCGCCTCGCTGATGAAGGCCAATTTCATGCCGCTCGAGAATGTCGGCGACCGGAAATACGATTTCCCCGCCAATCTCGAGGGCGCGAAGCTCGGCCGCGCCAACCTCACCGAGGCGCAGCTGAAGCACGCCAAGCTCGGCAATGTCGACCTCACCGGCGCCAATCTCGACCGCACCGATTTTCGCGATGCCGATCTGTGCAACGCCAATTTCAAGGACGCGGCGGTCGCCAAGGCGCAGTTCGAAGGCGCGAGTTTGCGCGACGCACGCGAACTACGCCGGCGCGACGGCACCAAAGCGTCAATGTAAGCTCGGCGCCTTGAGGAAACGCGCCCGGTCGGCCGAGCGCACGCTGAGATCCAGCGTCTTGCCGTCGCGATAGACGAGGAGCGGAACCTCGACGCCGGCGCGCCCCTGCTTCCAAATGTTGCGATAAAGCGCGGCGAGATCGTCGATCTCGGCGTCGCCGACGGCAAGAATGATGTCGCCGATCTTGAGATTGGCGCGCCGCGCCGGTCCGGTATTCGCCAACCCCGCGACCACAACTTTGTCATCGATCTCTGTCGCATAAAGCCCGAGCCAGGGGCGTGGCGGATGGTTCGGCCGGCCAAGCGTCAAGAGGTCGTTGTAGATCGGCTTCAGCAGATCGATCGGCACGTGCATGTTGAGATGCTCGGGCGGCCCGTTCTCGCGTGCCTGTTGGAGATGGAGCGAGCCGATGCCGAGGAGATTGCCGGTGCCGCCGATGAGAGCGGTACCACCCCAATTCGGATGAGCCGGCGCGGTGAAGATCGCGTCCTCGATCAGATATTCCCAATAGCCGGAGAATTCTTGCTTGGCCGCGATGCGGGCGGAAATCGCGTGCGCCTTGCCGCCGCCGCCGGCCACGACCACGCGGTCGCCGGGGCGCGCGGCTGAGGAATGGCCCAGCGCCATCGCCGGAAGATCGAGCTTGCCGAGCGCCTGGATAAGCCCGAACCCGGTTTCCTGATCATAGGCGAGCACATGCCCCGGAATGGCGCGGCCATCGGTCGTATTGAGCCAAATCGTCTCGGCCTCGGTGATGAGGTAGCCGATCGTCAGCACGACCCCGTCTTCGCGGATGATGACGCCGTTGCCGACGCGCTCGGTTCCGAGCGTCTGCGCCGTGAAACCGTCGGCCGGAATCGCCGCCCGAACGGTCAAGGTCGCAGCGAGCGCGCGATCGAGATCGAAATCCCAGTCTTCGGCCTTGGGCTGCGCGTGAGCCGGAATGTCCCATTCGCTGGGCGATGGCATGGCGGCCTCCTTGCTTCGACAAAACGCAATTATACACCACCGCAGCGCGCGGCAAGAGGCGCCGTTAATCTTCGGCCATGTGCGATCGGCGCAAGTGCTTGACACGCGCGCGCTTTGCTTTCGATTCAAGGCGTTGTTCGCGCTGGCCGCGGCTCGGCCGGGTCGCACGCCGGACCTTCGGGCGCGTCGCGGCGCGACGGATCAGATCGATAAGCCGCTCGAGCGCATCGGCACGATTGCGTTCGCGCGTCCGGAACCGCTCGGCGGTGATGACGATGACGCCCTCACGGCTGAGCCGGCGCCCGGCAAGCCGCTTCAGCCGGGCGCGGGTCTCGTCGTCAAGCGTGGACGCGGCGTCGACGGCGAAGCGCAGCTGGACCGCCGTCGCGACCTTGTTGACATTCTGGCCGCCGGGACCGCTGGCGCGGATGAACCGCTCCTCGATGTCGCGCTCATCGATCGAGATGCTCGGTGTGACCTTGATCATAGAACGATGATCGCATGAAAACGCTTGCCGCGTCGCCCGTGACGGCGCCCTTGCGAAGCCGGCGCGACGCAGCCATCATTCGCGCGAAGGCAGGAGCATCGGGGAGGATTGCGATGAAGCGCATCTGGCTGGCAGGCGTGGCTCTGACGGTGCTGGCGGGCACGCCGGCATGGGCGCAGACCAATACGATCACATTCGGCAGCGCGGTCCAGCTGACGGGAAAGGACGCCAATACCGGGCGCTATTATCGCGACGGCTATCAGATCGCCATCGACAAGATCAACGAGAAGGGCGGTATCACCGTCGGCGGCAAGAAATACACGCTCAAGCTCGACTTGCTCGACAACCAGTCGGACACGAATCTCGACGTCCAGCTCTATACGCGGCTCATCACGCGCGACAAGGTCGACTTCCTGCTCGGCTCCTATTCGAGCGGCATCGTCCTGGTCGATACGTCGGTGGCGGAAAAATTCGAGATCCCGATGGTCGAGGGCGGCGGCGCGGCGAGTCAAATCTTCTCGCGCGGCTATAAATACATCTTCGGGACCCTGCCGCCGGCCGAGGATTATTTCGGCAGCACGATCGCGATGATGGGCCAGCTCAGCCCCAAACCGAAGACGGTGGCGCTGATCACCGCCGATGACGCCTTCGACGTCTCGGTCGCCAAGGGCACGCGCATCCTGCTCAAGAAGGCCGGCTACGACATCGTGCTCGACCAGCAATACGCGCAGAGAAGCGCGGATTTCTCATCGCTGCTCGCATTGGTCAAATCGCGCTCGCCCGACGTCATCCTGTGGGGCGGACTGTTGGCGGAGGTGCTCGACGGCATCCGCCAGTCGAAGAGCCTCGATGTCAGCGCCAAGGGGCTGACCGCCTACACCGTCGGCGTGCCGACGGCCGATTTCCGCAAAGCGCTGGGCAAGGATGCCGACTACGCCTTCGGCATGACGCCCTGGGTCCCGACCGCCGCGCTCAAGGACGATTGGTTCGGCGACGCCGAGCAATTCGCCAAGGCTTATGAGGCGAAATACCATTACGAGCCCGATTATCACGCGGCCTCGGCGGCCGCCGATGTTGAGATCTTCGCCAAGGCGATCGAGAAGGCCGGCTCGCTCGACAAGAAGGCGGTGCGCGACGCGATCGCCAAGAGCGATTTCGAAAGCCTCTTCGCCCACATCAAATTCGCGGCGAACGGGCAGATCGACGTGCCGCAGATCGCGATCCAGATTCAGCACGGCGAGGTCGTTCCGGTGTTCACGACCCATATGCTGGCAAAGCCACTCTATCCGGTGCCGCCCTGGAGCAAGCGCTGAGCCTAGAGCGTTTTCCGCCGAAGTGGAGGCCGGTTCGGCGCAGAAAACGCGACAAAACCAACGAATCTAGAGTCGTCCGTTAAGAAGCCGGATTGAGCGCTGAGTGGGTTGTGAGCGCGTCCATGATCGCGTCCAGGAGAAGACGCAAAATAACCGCAAGCCAGCGCAGGAGAAGGCGCAGATTGTGGCCGACGGCGCAGAGCACGGCGTTGTTCTTATCGCCGTGGCGGCCGTGGAGGAAGTTGCGGCCGAGATGGCCGTCTTCCTTCATATGTCCAATGATGGGCTCAATGCCGGAGCGGCGCCTTAGCTCGCGTTTTATAACGCCGTGGACGCCGCGCTTCTGGCCGGAGATGAAGACGCGCATGGGCCTTGGCGTCTTGTGCCCGCGATAGCCTTTGTCCACATAGGCCCGCTCGATCGGGCATCCCGTGAGCGTCTCGGTCTCTTCGATCACCTGGGCGAGGGTATGGCCGTCATAGGGATTTCCCGGCAGCGCCTTGGCGTGGAGGACGAACATCCCGCCTTTGCAGCGCCGGTTGGTGGTGGTGATGGAGACCTTCACGCCGAACTCGTAGGGCTTGTGCGCCTTGCCTTTGCCGATGCATTCGACCTCGGGCGCATGCCAGGAATAGAGCTTGGGGCCACGCTGGCGCTGGTTCTGCCAGCGGATCCGCAACGCTTTGCTTAAAGGCTCGTCGAACACGTTCTTCAGGTACAGATCGTCGGCGATCTTGCGCGTAATGTCGCGGATCAGCCGGCCGAGCCGGGTGCGCAGAAACTTCAACTCACGGTTTGCGCGCTTGAACTGCTTGGCATGGGTGTAGCGCTGGACCATCTGAGCCGCCCGCTTGGCGAGCCGGGCATAGGACTGTCTGAGCTTCAGCCCTTCCGATTTGGCTTGGGCGCCCAGCTTCTCGATGGCCTTGAGCATCAGCTTAGCGTCGGTGGGATGGGTCACCGCCTTGGGCTGCACGGTGCTGTCGACCGTGACGCGGGCCATATCCTGCGGCTTCAGCGCTCCGGTCGCATAGGCCACCCGCAGGGTCTCGGCAAGCAGGGCATCGAACTTCTGGCCAATGCGCTTGCGCCAGTGGCTGATTCCCGAGCGCTCGTGCGGGAACTCATGGGCGAAGAACTCCGCCCCGGTGAAGTACTGGAAATAGGGATCGTAGACCCACCGCTCGCAGACCTCCTCATCCGACAACCGGTACGTCTGCTTCAGGAGCAGCAGTCCCACCATGAAGCGCGTGGGCACGCCCGGACGGCCGTTCTCGCTGAAGCAATCCGCAACCTGCTCGTCGATCCACGCCCAGTCGATCGTCTGAGCCAGCCGCACCAGCTCGTGCTCCATATTGATGATCTGATCGAGCCTGGCCCGGAACAGATCCTGTTCCCCCGTCCACCTCTGCTCACTTGGTCGCATCGAAAGCCCTCCCGATGCGGCCAAAGAATCACGAATCGGCCCCGCCGGGAATCCCAAAAATGCCTCCGAAATCGCAAGCTTTCGAGCTCGCGATCAGCGCTTCTTGGCAAATCCGATTACTTCAAGAGCGACCGAAATCCCCGCGCCGCAGTGATTTCTCACTTCTTACCGGACGACTCTAGAGCGTGGGCCGATTCAATCTAATCGGAACACGCTCTAGCGACGGCCTCCTGGGATCGAAGCGCCCGCGCCTACCAGCCTTCGAGGCGGAACGGCGCTATTTCGGCGTGCTGCTCGGAGAGCTCGCGGTACTGGCCGCGGAAATAGAGCAGCGGGTTGGGCGGACCACTGCTGTCCGGATCGATGCGCAGCACCTTGCCGAGCACGAGGACGTGGTCGCCGCCGTCGTAGCGGGCGTGAGTCTCGCATTCGAAGGCGACGAGATGCGGCTCGATGACGGGGCAGCCACCGAGCCCGGCGCGATGCCGCACCAGGCTGAAGCGATCGGTCTTCGTGCTGGCGAAGGCCGAGGACGCTTGACGCTGATCATCGCGCAGCAGGCTGACCGCGAAATGCGAGGCGCGATGGAAAGCGTCGAGGCTGCGGCTGGTGCGCGCCAGTGAAACCAGGATCAACGGCGGCTCGAGCGAAACCGAGGTGAAGGAATTGACCGTCACCCCCGTCGGCGCACCGTCGGAATCGATCGTGGTCACGATGGCGATGCCGGTCGGATAAAGGCCCAGCGCATCGCGGAATTCGCGCGGCGTGAAGCTCATGATTTCGTCGGGGAAGGCCGATAGACGCCCGGCCGCGGCGCCGATGCCCGCGGCCGGTGTCGGATGTCGCTCGACAACCGCGTCGGGTCGATGGTGATCAGAGCGAGCCTTTCAGTTTCGCGCCGGCTTTGAACCGCACGCCCTTGGTTGCGCGAATCTTGATCGGCTCGCCGGTTCGGGGATTGCGCCCCATGCGTGCCGACCGCTTACTGACATGGAACGAGCCGAAGCCCGGTATGCTGAATTTCTGGGTCTTCTTCAATTCCTTGGCGATCACGCCGGTCAGCGCATCGACCGCCTTGCCCGCGGCCGAGGTCTTGAGCCCTGATTTCTTGAGTGCCTCAACGAGTGCTTGCTTGCTCATCGTGACTCCCCTCTTGTTCTGTTTCGTCGAGCGGTGATCCATTGCGGAAGCCGCCCCTCCCTGGTCATTTTTCGCGCGTCGCGATCGTGAGTCGGCGCGCTTGCCGATCACAGTCTCATTGCTTTGTCCGGTAATCAACACTTTCCTCGCGGCGGGCGCGGCAATTCCGGGGCGCGTGAAATTGGCCCTTGACAGGGCTTTTCGCGTCATGGCGATCCGGTCAGAGACGACGATCGGCTAGGCGTTGAAGAAAGCCAGCGTGCGGATCTCGATGCTTTCGCGCGGCCGCGCATTGGGCGGCGCGGTCGGATCGTCGAACGCGGTATGCGCGGTCCAACGCGCGCGGCCGTCGCGCGCTGAATCAAAGACCTTGAACACCAACGCCTCGTCGCGCCGCATGCGCGGGAACCAATACCAGCGATGATCGGGGTTGTAGGTCACGGCATAGGTCTGGCCGACACGGTTGGGATAGCGCCGCTCGGAGACGACAAAATCCTTCGGCGCCATGCTGCGCGCATCGCACAAAGCGAGCGGGAAGGTCTCGACCGGATGCCGGATCGGCCGCCACACCTGCACGATGGCGAAGCGGCGCTGCAGCAGCGCGTCGGCTTCGTCGGGCAGAAGATCGCGAACGCGCTGCGGGCCCGACCACTCGGTGTAGTCGTTGTGGACGCGGCGCACGACCTCGCGGATCTTGCGCGCCTCGCGCAGCTCGTCATCGGCGGTGCGCAACGTGTGATCGAAGACGACAACCCGCGCGGCGCCGGTCTCGGCCTTTATCAGCGCCTCCATCTCGGCGTAATAGACGCGGCGCACCTCGCCCTCGTCGAAGAAATCGCGCATGGCCGTGGGGTGGCCGGCGAAGCGAAAGCCGTTGCGATCGAGGACGAGTTGATCGGCGATATGGCGGCCGTTATGAATCGTCACCTGGCGCGGATCGGGCGTCCCGCCGCTGCGGATCTCGGTCGAGCCGGGGCCGCCGGTGAAGGTGAAGGGTATCTCGCCCGTATCGCGCAGATAGTTGACCGATGCTTCGATCGCATCCAGGCCGATATCGTCCTGCGTGATCTGGTTCATGGACCGCCTCCTCGGATCATTCCCCCGGCATCTTATGTAGGGCACGGCCCGCGCCTTGTCAGCCCGGGAGGCGCAGCGCGGTTTGAGCGATCAACCTGAGCGATCTAAGGCGTCAGCGCGATATCGGCCGAAACCGTGACCGAAACCGTGGCCGTACCCGGCTCGGCAACGGGTGGTGCCGGCGCAGCCACCGCACGCGCCATCGCGTAAAACGGCACCGGCGGCACGCCGGCATTGCCGATGCGCAGATCGCGGTAAGAGGCGATCTTGGCACCGAGCCCCGAGGCGATATGTTCCGCGCGCTGCCGCAGCCGGGCGAGCGCCGTGTCGGTGAGCTCGTCCTCGACCCCCTTGCGCGCCTCGGATGAAAGTTCCGGCGCAAGGCCGGTGACGACCAGCCCCTCCTGCTGCAAGGCGCCGACAAGGCCAAGCACATGGCCGAAATCCTTGCCCCGGAGCGAGAGCGACTGGCTGCCGTGCCAGAGCGGCGGCGTCTTGCCGTTGCGCTCCTGATAGACGCTGTAGCCCT